>JAGPDK010000077.1 GCA_018057605.1 Kofleriaceae bacterium
CCACCCAGCGTCTCTAAAAATGGGGGCGACCGGAGCTGCCTGATCAAAGCCGTGTTCAACGACCACGGCGGCACCAGCGCGCGCGTATGTGAGCGCGGGTGCCGCCGTGGTCGTTGAACACGGCTTTGATCAGGCAGCTCAGGTCGCCGCAATTTTTGGAGACGCTGGGTTGCAGCAGGTCACGTTGCACTGTGATTTGGCCAAGCAGCCTAGGGTCACGGTTGCCATCGTGCCAACGGCCACGTCGGTGGGGAAGCAAAGCATTTAGGCGACAGGCTTACGCCTGAAGTCGCAATGGGTGAAGGTGTCGTCCTGTTGTTGGTGGGTTTGGCTTGGCCGGTCAAAAAGGGGTGGGTTGCCCGGGTAGAGGGAGGGGCTCGGTGGGCGCCAAAGGCAGTGCGATGGGCCCGGGCTGGACACCGTCGGCACAGTTGTCAAACCGAATTTCGAAATTGCGTGGGTTACCAGTGTTCGTGATGCGCGCGGTGCCACACATCTCAACGCTACCAGCTGATATTTTTGGCAGGCGCGCATCGCCGAGGCTCACCACGGCACTTTCGGATGGAGCCCCAACACTCCACTGACACTGCGACGGTGCAGGTTGAGGCTGCATCATGCGCGCAACCGTCAACGTACCAATCAATCCCATGCCGGCGACCACTTGAAGAGCGATCACTGCGCGCAGTGATTTTTCAACGGGGTGGTGGGTGACAACCTGACGACGCAAAGGTGGAACGAGCGGCTCGGTCATGTTGTGATGCTACCAGACTGCGGCGATGCGCGATCGCCAAAGTTTGTGAGCTGCGATCTTTCTTGGTGTGTGATGATGTAGTTCGGCAACGGATGCCGCACGCGACCGACGGCAAGTGCTAGAATGTCGCAGTGGCGGACGACAAAAAAACCCAACTCGGAACTTCTGCGGCGCTGGCAACTGGGGTGAGAGCGGCGGTAACTCCGACCACCACGCCAGCGCCGTCTACGCCAGCGCCATCGACCCCATCGGACGCTCCGGCAAACAATACAGGTGAGGCACCAGGTTCGACCCAAAACGCAGCGCAGAGCGCGGTTGCCGCCGTGACTTCATATTTGCCTGCCGTCGAAGATCCGTTGATTGGCCGAATAATGGCCGATCGATACTTAGTGGAAAAGAAATTGGGCGAAGGCGGCATGGGGGCTGTGTATCGGGCAACCCATCGATTGTTGGAGAAAAAAGTCGCGCTTAAAGTTCTGCATGGTGAGTTTGCACGCAAGCCTGATCTTGTTGAACGTTTTATCCAAGAGGCCAAGTCAGCCTCGCGCATTCGCCACGAAAACGTGATCGATATTAGTGACTTCGGGGTGACCAGCGACGGCCAAGTATTTTTTGCGATGGAGTTGCTCAAGGGCCACGATCTGCACGAGGAAATCGCCAAGGCGCGGAATGCTGGCGAGTTATTGCCGTGGTCGCGGTCACGGCCAATATTTTTGCAAATTTGCGCAGCGTTGATCGCAGCGCATGGCCACGGCATCATTCACCGCGATTTGAAACCAGAAAATATCTACTTGGTAGACTTTCTCGGTCAACCTGACTTCGTCAAGTTGCTCGATTTTGGAATTGCCAAGATGACCGAAGTTGCCGAAGGTGATCGAAAATTGACCCGCACCGGCATGCTGTTTGGCACGCCGGAGTACATGTCGCCCGAACAAGCGCGTGGCGAAGTTGCCGATGTGCGCGTTGATGTTTACGCGATGGCTTGTATTTTGTATCAGTTGATTACCGGCCGGGTGCCGTTTGAAGCTGACAATTTCATGAGTGTTTTGACGCTGCATTTGATGGAACCACCACCGCCCGTACCGATCGCGACGCTGCAGGCGGTTGGTGCACCGCTTGAGCTCGCTGCGATTATTGCCAAGGGCCTCGAAAAAGATCGCAATGCACGCTGGCAGACGATTGCCGAGTTCGCGTCGGCGATTCGTGCCCTGCACGGCGATGAGCCAATGCCTGGGCATCCTGGTGTGCAAGGGCAGGGCCGTGCAACGGGGGCGCATGCGTCGGTTGCGATGCCAACGCAAGGCTCCACCGACGCTAAGGCTGCGGACCGCTGGACTGGGTCTGTCCGGGTTTCGGACGAATTATCCTCGACGGAAAACGCCGTAAAACGGTCGAAGGCGCCTGTGATGGCTGCGGTTGCCGTGGTCCTTGTCGCCGGTGGGGCCGCCGCGTACTTCGCCACACGCCCGAAAGCCGTTGGGGCGCTGCCGCCCGGCGCATCCGGTAGTGCGTTGGCGATTGCCAGTGGTGCAACGGTCGAGGCCGTGCCATCGGGTGCCGGCAGTGGTTCGGCGCCGGCTCCTATCGCTGTGGAAGAATTGCCGCCACGTGTGCCTTCGTCGGTGCAAGTGGCAATTGTCAGCGTGCCCAAGGGCGCGATGATTTTTGATGAAAAGGGTGTGCAAGTCATCAAAGTCACACCTGGCTCGACATCAATGGTCGGTGACGCTACGCCCCGCGTGCTGGTTGCCAAGCTGAAAGGTTACAAAGACTATTTCTTCGAAGTTGCACGTAATCGCGACGACAAGTACGAAGTGAAATTGGAAAAAGGTTCGGGCAAATCGGTCGGTGTCGCCGTTGTACGGCTAGGCACCGCGCCGGATGTGGGTGGTAGTGGCAAGGGCATTGGATCAGGCAACGTTGCGCACGCGAATGGTAGTGCAACGGTCAAAGAACCTGTGCCTGCGATTGGTTCGGGCGCGGAGCCCGTCAAAGATCCGAAAGGTCCAACGTTAGTCAAAGATCCGAAAGATCCTCCTAACGGAATTACCGTGCCCGACGATCCTGATATCCCCGTGCCGATCAAGAATCCTTTCGGTGCCGGCGGCGGCAGCGGTACCTAATGCAGGCGACTTCGGGCATTGCCTCGCTATCTTCGGCGCAGATTGCCTATGACTCGTTCGGCACCGGGCCGGCGGTGCTGCTGATTATGGGCATCGGCGCACAGCGAGTATTTTGGGATGAACGGTTGTGTCAACGCATTGCGGCGCTTGGGTTTCGCGTGATCCGTTTTGATCATCGAGATATCGGTGAGTCGAGCCAACGGGTGGCGCAGGCCGACGAACTCGACCCGCCGCTCAAAGCTTTGGGCAAACGTTTGGTGGGTGCGCCCATTCGAGGCCCGTATTCATTGTCTGACATGGCCGGCGATTGCGCTGAGCTGCTGGCGTTTCTGGGTGAAGCCAGTGCCCATATCGTGGGGATTTCGATGGGCGGCATGATTGCGCAACATCTGGCCTTAGAGTTTCCGGCGGTGGTCGCATCGCTAACGTTGATCATGACAACCCCGGGGTCACGACGGTTTTTGCCGCAGCCGCGTGCGATGAAGGCGCTGTTGGGTCGGCGTGCCAACAGCGAGATTGAAGCGATTGCGTTGCGCTTGAGTACGTTTGATATCATCGGTAGCCCGGCCTATCCGATGGAACGTGAACGCTTGACGGCCATCATTACACAGGCGTATCGACGCGACTCATCGGTGCGCGGCTTTCTTAATCATTTTGCGGCAACGTTGAAGTCCGGTGACCGGACAGTCAAGCTGGCCAATATTACCGCGCGCACCTTGGTTATCCACGGTACCGCCGATCCTCTGATGCCGGTATCGGCTGGGCGTGAATTGGCGCGCCTGATTCCCGGTGCCCAGTGGTTGCCGATCGCAGGCATGGGGCATGATTTTGGCGAAGCTTTGTGGCCGTTTATGGTGCCGGCTATGCATCGGTTGTGGGTCGGCGCGGCGAGGTGATTTCCGGCGGCGGTGCCGCCGGTGCCCTACGTGTCTACTTGATCGACGCCACCGCCGCAGCCAAGGCCGGCCAGTGTGCCTGCGGTATCACCTCGCCGGGGCTGATGTTGCGCAGCGCCTGGGTGAGCGCAAGATCGCGACGCACGGTGGTGCCACCGCGTTGGGCATCGCGTACCGATTGGCGGCTGGCTGCATCTCGGTGGTGCCAAACCAGCACCGGGTGAATCATGGTAGCGGCGTGCCATGCGATTGCGACCGCGGATTGATGATCGTAACAAATTAAGGTGGGCACGTAATGAGCCTGACCAGCGAGCCGGCGCATCGCTTGGCGGATCGCAGGCGACACCGAGGCGTCGCGCCGTTCGCGTTCGAGTTCCGGTTTGGTCATGCGTTGCGCGGCGTGGATCTGCCAGACCCGCAATAGTAGGTGCAACGCGCCGGTTGCCAGCAATAACGTTACGACGGTAATCGCCAGCGCGCGGGTACAGACCGCAACCACAGTCGACGTAGCCACCATTTGCAGCGGTGCCGCGAGCACCGGCGCACTGCGCCACACCCAGCCACCCAACACCAGCAGACTCACGACCGCAGCAAGCGCCCATGCAGTCAGATACCCGGCGCGGTGCGCCATGGTGTCGGGTACCAACGCGGCATCTTGGCGTGGGCGACGCGGTAACCAGCCGCTGCGCACCATGGCAAGATGCACCAACAGCGCGCCCATGGCGGCGGCACACGCGATGCTGCCGCCGAGGGTCAAGCCAACGCCGAGGTGTTGCTGGCCGGCTGCGCGGAGGATCGTTAGCGGCGCAATCACGGAGTCAGCACCGGGTGGCGTCGGTTGCTCGGACGCTAGGCGGACCGCTTGCTCAATGCCGGTGCTGACCACGGCGCGGACACTCGGCAGCAACTGCCAACTCGCGATCGCCGCGCCGGTGGTGGCGCCGGCCCATGTCAACATCGAGCTATGCGCGATCAGGCCGCTGGCTTTGCTGGCTTGCAGCCGTTTTGCCGAAGCGGCATGCGTGCGTTCCACGCTAGAACGCTACCACTATTTGGTGTCACCGCGATCCAATCAACGGTGATCGGATCTAACCTGCATCCATGTCTGCGCAGGAGAGCCCACGAGGCGAGGAGCAACTCGGCTTTGCCGAAGTTGCGGTGCATCTCCCGGTTGCTGGCACCTATCATTATTCGATTCCTGAGCGGCTACGCGATCAGGTCGGGCTTGGCACGCATGTCCAGGTTCGTTTTGGCGCGCGCAAAGTTACCGGCGTCGTAGTGGCATTAACGACGACTGCGGCAATTGCTAGGACGCTGCCGATTGAAGCGGTGCTCGATCCTGATGCCCCGACCCAACCGGAGTTGGTTGCGCTTGCGATGTGGCTCGCTGAATATTATGAAGCGCCGCCCGGTGAAGCGCTGCGCTGCGTAATGCCGGCAGGCGCAACCTCCGATGCGGCGGTGCCGGTGGTTGCCACGCCAGCGGGGCACGTCGCCTTGGCGCAAGCCGCGTTGCCGCCGCGCCAACGTGATGTCTTGGCGCAGTTGTGCCGAGGGCCGGTGGCGGTGCGTGCGATGAGTGCAACCGATCGCAAAGCGCTGACGGTGTTGCGGGAACGCGGTTGGGTGGCCGACGTGGATGTCACCCTACAGGCGCGCACCAAAGCGCGCACCGAGCGGGTGGCGCGTTTGAACGTCGATACTCAAGCTGGGCTTGCTGATGCAGTCGCGCGCGCGCCGGCCAAAGCCAAGCTCGTCGCGTTGCTGGCCGCGGGGCCGCGCTCGGTCACCGCGTTACGGGCCGATGGTGCTTCGGCCGCAGCGATGCGTGAGTTAGCCAAAGCCGGGGTAATCGTCGTCGAAAAAAAACCGCTCGCGTTGCAGGCATTGGCCGCCGGTGGGTTTGAAGCTGATGCCGCACCCCCGCTGCTCACCGATGAACAACAACTAGCGGTGGCCAAAATTGTGGCGGCAACGCGCACCGGGTTCGCGAGTTTTTTGCTGTTTGGGATTACCGGTAGCGGTAAAACCGAAGTGTATTTACATGTGATTCACGACGTGCTCGCCGATGGCAAAACCGCGATCGTGCTGGTGCCGGAAATTTCGTTGACGCCGCAGTTGGCGGCGCGCTTCCGGGCGCGCTTTGGCGATCTAGTTGCGGTGTTGCACTCTGGGCTGTCGGCCCGCGATCGTCATGATGAATGGCAACGCTTACGTCGTGGGCAGGCTCGAATCGCTGTCGGCGCGCGTTCGGCTGTCTTTGCGCCGTTGTCAAATGTCGGCGTGATTATCGTCGACGAAGAACACGATGGTTCGTTTAAGCAAGAAGAAGGCGTGCGCTATCATGCGCGCGATGTCGCGGTGGTGCGCGCGCAACGGGCTAAGGCCGCGTGCGTCTTGGGTTCGGCGACGCCGAGTTTAGAATCGTACTGGCAAACCGAACGCGGCGCTTATCAACTGTTAACCTTGACCAAACGGCCCACCGCACAACCGCTGCCGTCGGTTGAAGTAGTGGACCTGCTCGTACATCGCCCGGATGGCGAAGCCATGCTGTCGGAGCTTTTGCGCACCGCGGTAGCCGAATGTTTAGCTGCTGGCGATCAGTGTGTGCTGTTCCTTAATCGCCGAGGATTTGCCACATTTGTAATGTGTAGAGTCTGCGGGTTTTCGTTTCGTTGTGCCCATTGTTCGGTGTCGATGACCTATCACCGCGAACGCGATCAATTAATGTGCCACTACTGCGGCGCAGCGCAACGCGTACCGAGCCAATGTCCAAGCTGCAAACATGTGGATGGCATCGAACGGCGCGGCCTGGGCACCGAACGCGTGGCGGATGCCGTGATGACGCAATTTCCCGGGGCCCGGGTTGCGCGATTGGATCGCGACACCGCCACCGGGCGCAACCTCGAAGAGATCCTGCGTGCCGTGCACGAGCGCAAAGTTGATATTTTGGTCGGCACGCAGATGGTCAGTAAAGGCCACGATTTTCCCGGCGTGACCTTGGTTGGCGTGTTGTGCGCCGATACCGGACTTACCTTGCCGGATTTTCGTGCCGCTGAACGCACCTACCAACTTTTGTCGCAAGTTGCCGGTCGAGCCGGGCGTGGCCAGCGGCCCGGCAAAGTGGTGATTCAGACCTACCGCGCCAAGGCCTTGGCAATTACCGCTGCGATGAATCACGACTATGTTGGATTTTATACCGGCGAAATGGCCGCGCGCGCCGACCTAGGGTACCCGCCGCATGGTCGGCTCATCGCGGTGCGACTCGATGGCGCCGACGCCACGTTGGTGGTGGAGACCGCGCATCGAGTGGCGCAGTTGGCGGATGTCGTTGGCAAGCGAATTGGCGGTGTAGAGGTAGCTGGGCCGGTGGCGGCGCCGCTCGAAAAACTGCGTGGCCGAGTCCGTTGGCAGATCTGGCTGCGTGGGGCCCGCCGGCAAGATGTTCGCCAAGTAGCACGCAGCATTCTGGCCGCCGACGTACCTTCTGCGGTACGAGTTAGTCTAGACGTAGATCCAGTCTCCACCATGTAGTAAAATCAAGGCGGCGCGCGTCGCCGTTAGTATTTCGTGCCAGTACCCAACCCGCCCATTTCTATCCCGTGTGTCTTTTTGGTGTGCGAACCCAACGAGGCAGCGGTGTTGTGCAGTCATTTCACGGACCCGCTGCCACAGGGCGCGATTGAAGTCGTGGTCGAAAGCAGTGGGGCCAATGCGCTTGCGCGATTTTTTGTGCGGCGGCCCGACGTAGTCGTAATCACGGCAACATTATCCTCGGGCGATCCGCGTGCCATGCTCGATACGCTGCGGGCCGATACGCCACGTGGCCATCTCGGTGTTGTGCTCATTGGCGATGCGGTCGGACCGGTGCGCACGGCGTTGGATGCGTTGGATTATGCTGCAGATCGGTTTGTTGCCCGGCCGCTGTCCGCTAAGAGTCTGCGTTTCGCGGTTGGCCAGTGTTTAGAAATGGTTGCGACCAGTCGTAATATCGCAACTCCGTCGGCATCGCGACGTGCCGTCGTGCCGATTGCTGCGGCTGAACTGCCTGACGCGGCTGGCAATCAACCCGACAACGACGGTGATGCACCACACGTTGGCGAGCAGGTTAGCGCGTCGACCGCAGCGCCGCCGCCCCTTGCGGCGCCGATTCCGGCATTGGGTGGGTGGCAACCAGGCACCACTGCCGCGTTGGGTACGAGCCCACACGAGTGGGGGATGCCAGTGGCGGCCGCGGCTGCCGCGACTGTTGCGCGCGAGCCCACGTTGGTGCTTGCTAGCGAGGTGGCAGCGGGAATGTCGGATGCGCCGCACGGTGGCGGGGCAGCCGACGACGATGCTGATACTGGCGCTGGCTCGTTGGCGTTGGCGGAGCGCTCGGGTGAGCCCGGTGATAGTTGGCATATCTCGCCAGTGCGGCCGGTGACCGAAGTTGTGCCGGCGGCTCCGGACGCTGCGAACTCCACCGATGTGCCGCCACAGAGTCGAGGCGGCGGCCGTGATTTCGCACGTGAGCTGCGCGAAAAAATGACGCGCATGGCCGACCGGTTATTTGCGCAACCAGGTGGCAGCGGTCCGGTTGACGTTTCCCCTCGGCATTCTCATGAAACCGAAATTGATATCGGCGCATTTGCCGACGAGCCGTCCTTGCCGGGTAATGCGACGGAAATCATCGGTTTGCGATCGGCCGATGCCCAGCCTTCGGACGACGGGTCGGCGGGCAACACCACGCCGGGCGGCTGGGTGGAGTCCGCACGCGATCGTGCGGTCGGCAGTGATATCGCGTTGGGGACCGCTGACGCGGTGAACTTGATCGCGCGCTGTCATCGCCAAGGCCTCACCGGTCGGTTGGTGTTTCGCAACGATCGCCATGAGCTGATTCTGTTTTTTGATGCGGGGCGCTTGGTTTTTGCTGCCTCCAATCAGCCCGCCGATCGCATGGGTGCAATGCTGTGTCGCGAAGGCAAAATTACTCGCGCGCAATTTTCTCAGTGCGATCAGCAGGTCGGCAAAAGCGGCCGGCGCACGGGTGAAACCTTGGTCGAGCTAGGATTCCTTAAACGTCGCGAACTCTTGCCTGCCGTGCGTCGGCACCTCGAAGATGTATTGTTTTCGGCGTTTTCATGGCGCACGGGATCCTATGTTGTCGTCAACGATGAGCTAGCTTCGGTGGAACGTATTCGGATGTCGCGCTTGGTGCCAGCCTTGGTGGTTGAGGGTATCCGACGCAAATATGATCTTGATACCCTGGCCCGCATTGGCGTCACCCCGTCGGCGGTATTGGAACTTGCCGATCGTGATAAGGCAACCGCCGTGCTTGCCGCGATGGATGTGCCGGCGGCTGAACGCGCGGCCATCAGCGAAGCCGACGGCGTTGTTGATATCGGTGTCTTAGCGCGTAAGGCCGGCGGTGATTTTGTTGGGGTTGCAAGTGTTGCCTACGGCTTAGCGGTGTTTGGTATTGCAACTTTGCGGCGCGGCGCTTCGACCGATGAAGAACCGGAAGTCGACGATACCAACGCGTTGGTCGGTGAAACTGACATTGCGATTGATCGCGCGCGCGTGCTGGGTCGGTGCCAACTCGTTGCTGAAGCCGATTATTTTTCCTTGTTGGGCGTACGGCGAGATGCTTCGGCGTTCGAGATTCGGCGTGCCTTTGATGCGGCCCGCCGCGATTTCGCGTTGGAAACGTTTCCCGCCGAACTGCGACGCGAGTTGGTGCGGGAAATCGCAGCGATTAGCCAAGTACTCGAAGAAGCGTTCTGGGTACTGCGCGATGATCAATTGCGCGCCACCTACTTGCGGCATCTCGTGGATCGCGTCGATGCGATGGATCGCGTGCAGTAATGGATCGTGTCCGTGTGGTGTTCATGGGATCGCCGGAGTTTGCGGTGCCGAGTTTGCAGGCCGTCGCCGCAGAGTATGATGTGGTCGCGGTGGTCTGCCAACCTGACAAGCCGGCTGGCCGAGGCAAACAGCTCACGGCACCGGCGGTGAAAGTTGCAGCGTTAGCGTTGCAGGTGCCGGTGTTGCAACCTGCCTCGGTGCGCGGGCCGGCGTTTGTGGCGCAGCTGCAAGAATTCGCTGCCGATGTTGCGGTGGTGGTGGCTTACGGCAAGATTTTGCCGCGGGGCGTACTCGAAGCGTTTCGCTTGGGCTGCATCAATGTGCATGGCTCGTTGCTGCCAGCGTATCGCGGGGCAGCGCCGATTCAGTGGGCGGTCATCGACGGCTTGCGCGAAACCGGCGTTACCATCATGCAGCTCGATGAAGGCATGGACACCGGACCGATGTTGGCGAGGCAAACAATGCCGATTCTGCCTGGGCAAAGTGCGGGTGCGTTGGCAACCGCGATGGCGCCGATCGGTGCGGTCGCCTTGATGCAAACGCTGCGCGAGGTGGTGGCTGGACGGGCTGTCGCGACGGCGCAGCCAGGCAATGCCAGCGTCGCACGGATGTTGCGCAAAGAAGATGGCTGGATCGATTTCACCCAGGCCGCCGCCCAGGTTGCGGCGCGAATCAACGGCGTGGATCCATGGCCTGGCGCCCAAGCGATGCTGCATGCGGGCGACGATACCGCCGTTGCGATCAAGCTGTTTGGTGCGGTCACTATCGACGGCGCGTCGAGCAGTGCCGCGCCCGGCACCATCGTTGCGATTTCAACTGCCGGTGCGGACGTCGCTTGCGCTGACGGCATCGTGCGCATTGGCGATATTCAAGTGGCGGGCCGCAAACGCATGGCGTTTGCCGCGTTGGCGGCCGGTCGCGGGGTGACCGTTGGTCAGCTTTTGACGCGGGTGCAAGCCCCCTCATGACCGGGCGTGATGTCGCACGCAAGGTGCTCGAGCGGGTGGCGCAACAAGCGGCGTGGGCCACGTTAGCGTTGGACGCTGAACTCAAAGTGAGTGGCCTCGACGAGCGTGAGCGCCGGTTCGCGTCGGAGTTGACGTACGGCGTGCTAAGGCATCAGCAGCGGCTCGATGACGCGCTAGCTCGCCATGCCGATGTGCGCCGCACGCCACCCAAAGTGGTGATCGCGTTGCGCGTTGCGGCGTATCAATTGTTGTTGCTCGATCGGGTACCGCCGTATGCCGTGGTTGACGACGCGGTCACGGTAGCCAAAAAAGTTGGCGGCCCCAAACTTGGCGGCTTTGTCAACGCGGTGTTGCGCAAGGTTGTGGCGGCCGGTTTTGCGCCGCTGCCAACCGCGGCCGCCGACCGCGCCAGTGCAGAATATTCGATGCCACGCTGGATCGTCGACGAAGTTGCAGCGGCGCTCGGCGATGACGCGCCGGCGCAATTGCACGCTGCGATTGCTGGCTTCACGTCGCAACCAACGATGACGCTGCGGGCGAACCGTCAACGCATCAGCGCCGATGACCTGGTTGCAGCGTTGTGCAGCGAAGGCGTCGAAGCGAGTCGGGCCGCCTTGTCCCACGACGGTGTCGTGGTGCGCGGCCTGGGTGATCCGTCGAAACATGCGCGTTTTTTGGCTGGCGATTTTGCGATTCAAGATCTTGGCGCGCAACGCGTGGCCCAGATGGCTGGGCCTGCCGCAACTGATCACATCCTTGACGCTTGCGCTGGCGTCGGAGGTAAAGCCTGTCATCTCGCTGAGCTGCAAGGCGATGCCGGCCAGATCGACGCGGCCGATTTGTCGGGCACCAAGCTAGGCTTGTTGCGCGCCACCGCGCAGCGGTTGGGGCATCGATCGATTCGCTGTATTCAAGCTGATTTGATCGCGGGTTCGTCGCTGTTGGCGCCGAGCTACCCGCTGATTGTGTTGGATGCACCGTGCTCGGGACTGGGCGTGTTGCGTCGTCACCCGGATGCCAAGTGGCGGCTGACCGCCGACTCGGTTGCGCCGTTGGTGGCACTGCAAGCGGCGTTACTCGATGCCTTGATTCCTCGACTCGCGCCGGGCGGCAGCTTGGTGTACTCGGTTTGTTCGTTTACTAACCGTGAAGGCCCGGCACAAATCGCTGCGACTTTGGCGCGCCACCCTGAGCTGCAACTGGTGGCCGAAGAACGCACGTGGCCGCATCGTGATGAGTGCGACGCATTTTATCTTGCCAAGCTACAGCGCCGAGCGTGATGCCACAGCTTTAGCCCGCAGCTCAGCAATTGTGGCCCGGTAATCCTTGGCACCAAACACCGCGCTGCCGGCGACGAATACGTTGGCACCGGCGGCCGCGACCGCTGCGATGTTGTCGCCTTTGATGCCACCATCGACTTCGATATCGACGGTGAGGCCACGTTCGTCGATCATGCGGCGCAGCTCGGTGATTTTTTCTAGCATGCCTGTGATGAAGCGTTGGCCACCGAATCCGGGATTGACCGACATCACCAGCACCATGCTGACATCGGGCAAGACCCAGCGAATAGCGTCGAGCGAGGTGGCCGGGTTGATGGCGACCGCGGGCTTTTTGCCAAGTTCGGCGATGGCCGCGACGGTGCGGTGCAAATGCGGACAGGCCTCGGCATGCACGGCGATGAGGTCGGCGCCAGCGCGCGCATAGTCGGCGATCCAGCGGTCGGCGTTTTCGATCATCAAATGCACGTCGAGCGGCAAGGTGGTGGCGCGGCGCACCGCTTCGATGACCAACGGGCCAATCGTTAGGTTGGGTACAAAATGGCCGTCCATGACATCAACATGGATGTAGTCGGCGCCAGCGGCGGTCACCGCTTCGATTTCCGCAGCTAAACGACCAAAATCGGCTGACAAGATAGACGGCGCAATCAACACAGGACGAGCAATGTTCACAGCCGTGACTATGTCCGATTGCGTTCGCTGGTGCAACGGCCGTGCACGTGCGCCGTACGTCGTTCGCGTGCTACCGGCGCGGCGCCGGCACGTGAAGGTCAGGCTTTTTCGCCGAGCGTGCCGCCAAATTCTTCGACCAACTGGTCGTCGAAGTGGTCAGCGGTATGTAGCACGCGGTTGAGAATGTCAGTCATTTCGCTGTAATCAAGATCGAGCGTTGGGCGTTCGGCGATGAGCACGATACGGTCACCTACCAATGCAAACGCCGCACCGACTAATTCAAAGTTAGTCTCAAGCAAGTGGGCAAACAGCATTGGGCGGTCAACTTTGGCATCAAGCGTCATGACCACCGCACTGACGCGAACATGCGGCATGGGTTGACGGTCGAGCAGCGAAATTTCAATTGCGGCTGATCCATGGCGCAACCGCCAGGTCGTGAGCTCGCCGACCGCCGGATTGGGCTGTGCGCAGTCTTTGTGGCCAAGTTGTGCAAGCACGCGCTCGATCAGCGCCACGCTTGAACGCACATTGGTTTGGCGTTGATTGGAAAATAGCGCGGGTTGGGCCATAACGATCTCCGAGGGTGCGGTAGCGACTGGTACACTACGATACCGGTATATTGTCCGATTTTGCAACGTGACTGAGCCTCGCCCCACGACTTCACTCGAAAACGATCGCAGCTGGCGCATCATTGTCGCGCTTGCGGCGTTGCTGGTTGTGGGCGCAGCCTTGGGTGTGTGGTTGTGGTCCCGGCGGCCCAGTGTTAGCCCGGCGCCGCGCGAGGACTTCGCTGCCAACGAGGAAGTCGTCGACGAGGGCTATCTCGAAAATGAACCCGATGGCCCCGTCGTTAATCCCACTAGAGCCGGGCCGGGCGCGCTGCAATTGCGCGGCACGGTGGTTGACACTGGCGGCTTGCCAGTGAGCGGTGTGCAAGTGTTTGCTGAACTCGAACCACCGCCTGCGCCGATCCGGCCTGGTGGCACTCCGTTGGGCTCGGCAGGTAGCGCTGCGCCACCGACGGTGATCGGCCCAGCCCCCACCAGCGTGCATACGTCGTGGCGCGCGGTTGCGTTGCCAACCGATCGCGATGGTCAGTTTGTGGTCGATGGCTTGATCGATGGCAGTTACCGCATCGTGGTGCGGGGAGCTGCGGTGGCGACCGCTGAAGTCCGGCGGGTCGCTGTGCCGCAAAGTCTGCGCGATAACCTGCGGGTGATCGTGGCTCGTCGCGTGCTTATCGCGGGCACGGTTGTCGACGGAAAAACTCCGGTGCGCAATGCTCATGTGGCAATTCGCAGCGATGCGATTGGCGGCATGATGGAAGGGCTCACTGACGCTGCCGGGCGTTTTGAGTTTCGCGACTTGCCCGAGGGTGGTTATTTGATTTGGGCGTGGCAAGGTGACATCGCGGCCAACGCGCAACGCGTGTTGCGCCGTGGTTTTGTGCCAGCCGGCGAAGTGTTGTTGCGCATGCAATCGGCAACCATCGTGGTTGGGCGCGTGATCGATCGCGAAGAAGGCATTGGCGTCGTTGCTGCGATCGAGTTAGCGCCGCTCGACGAACGCGAAGCGCCGCGCTACGTGCAAAGTGACAGCGATGGTGTATTTCGCATCGAAGGTGTGCCGCACGGTCGCTGGATTGCCGACGCTTATGCGCCGGGGTATCTCACGGCGCAAACCGTGGAGCTGGTAGCTGGGCGCGGCCAGCCCCAATTGGAAGTTACCGCCGGTGCTGTGGTCGATGGTCGTGTGCTTGATGTCGACGGTCGACCGATTGTCGGTGCAAGCGTTACCGCGCAGGTTAACCACAACGGCGCAATTCATGAGTTGTCAGCCTCAGTCGAGGCCGAACGTTTGCGGCGTTTCGATGGCGCCGTGACCGGCGTGACCGGGGTAACCGCTGCGGTCGTGCCCAAAGGTGCACCACCCGCGCGGGTACCGGTGCGCACGGCGACCTATGATCCTCGCGGCGAGCTTGGGGTGTTGCGCCCGATACCGGCAATTCCAGCCATCCCCAATCCGCTGGCCGTGGCTCCGGTATTCCCAACCGGGCCGAGCCCGGCGGGCAGTGCTGGCTCGGCGGCGCTAGCAGCAGCCGCATCGGTGACTGGCACAACGGTGCAAGCTAGCCCGCTGCGCGCCATGATCGCCAGTGCGCAAGTGCTGCCGGTTGATCCATCCAAAAGTTCAATGTGGACCACCGACCGCGATGGCCACTATCGGATTCGCGCGGTCACCGCTGGCCAAGTTACCGTCGAAGCTCGCGCTGCAGGGGTGGCGCCTGGTTCGGTCACCGTTGGCCCAGCCGTCGTCGGCGAAGTGTTGAGTCATGTCGATATCACCTTGGGTGCAGGTACTGTGGTTAGCGGTCGGGTCCTCGATCCGCAGCATGTGCCAGTGCCTGGTGCGTTGGTGGTGGCCACCGATACGGCCAACCGAATCTTGGGTCGCACCTCAACATCTAGCGCAGGCGAGTATCGGCTTGGACCGTTCACCGGCGCTGTTACGCTCAAAGCCTCGGCGTATGGCTATCGCGAAACCAGCGTTGCGGTGGCACTGGGTACCGGCGCCCAGGCCACCTCGGCCCAACTCGCGCAAGATCTTGAACTGCAACCCGCCGATGCGCAAATCGATGGCATCGTCGAAGATGTGCGTGGCGTACCCGTCGCTGGCGCCATCGTAACTGTGCCGGGCACAGCGTCGGCGCGCGCCTCGGTTGCCAGCGACGGTACCTTTCGTTTGCCCAACATGGCGGCGGGCACC
>JAGPDK010000494.1 GCA_018057605.1 Kofleriaceae bacterium
GCGCTTACCGCCGCAGGCGATGAAGATGTGTTTGCGATTACCAACGGCGGCGTGGTGCCGTATGAAGTTGTGATCAACGTTTGGGACCCACTCGAAGGTGTTGGTAACCCCTGCAACAACATCGATACCGGGCTCAATGTGCGGAATGCGACCGGTACCGTGCTGGCAAGCAATGATGATAAAGCTACCGGCGACGGCTGCTCGGCGCTAACCGTGGTGGTACCAGCGGGCGAATCTCGGTATCTGCACGTTGTTGAATTCGGCGATAATACAATTGTCGCCAAGTACGCGCTCGAAGTTGTGCGTCGTGAAATTGCTTGTGGCGACGGCCGCGTGGTTGCTGGCGTTGAAGCCTGCGACGATGGCAACACCACGGACAGTGATGGTTGCGCGGCAAATTGCACGGTTCAAGCTGGTTACGAATGTTTGGGCCAACCTTCGGTGTGTGCGCCGATTCCTTATGCATCGGCGACGCTGGCTTGTGTGGACATGACTGCCAGCTCGGTATTGCTCGCAACCGGTGATGACAGCGTGACCGCGAATGCGGCCCTGCCATTTTCGTTCAACTTGTACGGCACTACGATGACGCACTTTAGTGTCTCGACCAACGGCTTTGTTGGGTTGTTCATCGATGCGGCCGGCACGATTACCGCCAATTCTAGCAATGCGACGGCAGTGCCTAGCGCCAGCGCGCCAAACGGCTACTTGGCACCATTCTGGGACGATTTGGTCTTGGCGAACACTGGCTTGCGCACGCTCACCACTGGTGCCGCCGGTGCGCGCGTCTTCACCATTGAATGGAATGCCGCGCTGTATAACGTTGCCGGTTCCAACGTGGTGGTGCAATTGCAATTCGACGAAGCTGGCGGTGGTGCGGAATTTCACTACTGCTCGGCCGTCGGCACGGCCGCACGGGTTGGCGGTTCGGGCGCAACCATTGCAGCTGAAAACGCAACAGGTGCAGTTGGCCATGTCATCGGCATCGATACCGCCGTGATCACGCCGGGCACCTCGGCGTTCCGTTGGGTCTTTCCTTGAATTAACCAGAAACGGCCAATGAATGATCCAACGCAACGCGCTCATACCCGCGTGGTGGGTTGAATGCCGGTGACTTGTCGGCGGCAGAAGGGACGGGAAAGTCCCTTGTATAATCGAGGCTAACCGAACGTAGCCAGCGCCGATGGCAAATTGTCGTCGAGCGCTGGCAAGTCAAGGCTGCTACGCCCCGCCGCCAAACCGGGCGTGGGCGGCTGCGGCCAGCGTTTCGCGGTGTTCAGGTGCCGCGACCGCGATCAGCGCGGTGGCGCGTTGCCGTAAATTTTTGCCATGCAGCGACGCGATGCCGTGTTCGGTAACAATGTAGTGCGCATGGGCGCGGGTGGTGACCACGCCAGCGCCCGGTCGTAAATGTGGGACAATTCGCGACGCACCCTTGGCGGTTGAGCGCAGCGCAATGATCGCGCGGCCGTCCGGTGACAGCGAGGCACCGCGAATAAAATCCATCTGGCCGCCGACACCCGAGAAAATCATCTCGCCGAGGGAATCGGCGCACACTTGGCCCGTGAGGTCGATTTCCAACGCGCTGTTGATTGCGGTGACCTTGGGGTTTTTACGGATGACCTGGGTGTCGTTGACGTACGCCGAATCGCGTAGTTCGACGATAGGGTTATCGTGAACAAAATCGTACAACGCTTGTGAGCCGACGACAAAGCTCGATAGAATTTTGCCTCGTTGCACGTGTTTGCATTCGCCGGTGACGGCACCGCTGGCAACCAACGGCAACAAGCCGTCGCTGAACATTTCGGTGTGCACACCGAGCCGCCGATGATTGCGTAACGCCGCCATGACAGCGTCGGGGATGCCCCCGATGCCGGTCTGAATAGTGGCGCCATCGGCAACCAGCGACGCAACGTGCAGGGCAATTTGTTGTTCCTCGACGCTGGGTGGTGGCCGGCGTACTTGCGGCAGTGGGCTATCGATCTCGACACATGCCGCAAACCTCGAAACATGAACTTGGCCGTAGCCCAAGGTCCGCGGCATCCGTGGGTTGATCTGCGCGATCACGATGCCGGCTGATTCTACGGCCGCCGCCGCTACATCGACTGAGGTGCCCAACGAGCAAAAGCCGTGATTGTCGGGTGGCGAGACATGAATCAGCGCGACGTCCAACGGCAAGATCCGCTGGCGAAACAACGCGGGCGCTTCGGACAAGAATACCGGTAAGTAGTCAGCGCGACCCTCCGCTACCGCCGCGCGGATATTGGCGCCAACGAACAGCGCATTGATGCGGAACGAATCGCGTAGTTCAGGTGCGGCGTGGGGCGCGGTACCTTCCAAATGCAAATGGATCATCTCGACGCTGCGCAGTTCGGGCGCGCGTTCGACCAAGGCATTGAGCAGGACGTGCGGCGTGGCGGCTGCGCCTTGGACGAAGACCCGTTGGCCAGATTGAATTAAAGCAACAGCTTGTTGAGCGGATACTGCGTTGATCACGTGGTGACTCTGGCGCAATGCTCGGAGTGTCGCAAGCTAGTGAGCGTGGCTTGTTCGGCGCGGTCGGCTCGGCTCGGCTCGGCTCGGCTCGGACCGTGCCGCGTTGGTTCGAGCGGAGCTGAGTGATCGGCCAGCGCCTGCGGCATGCCGACGAGTATCGCTGCGCACCTACATGTGATTGGGCTGCCTCAGCGCTGTGGCCGCGTGTGAACCGTGGTTGACAGATCATCGTGGGACCCAGCGGTCGCGCGGCCCGGCTGCAGTGTTGCATCTCGGCACACGCTTTGCTCTTAACGGCGGGACCTGGCGGTCGCTCGTGCGGCGTCATCGATGGTACTTTTTCACTCGTTTAGGACCAAGGAAATCCATATGAATCGCATCGTCGCTGCCACTGTACTTGCCATCACCACCGCCACGCTGCCGACGCTGGCCCAGGCCGAAGGCACGGTGGTTGTACAAGGCGGCGTTTCAGTCGGACCGGCCATGCATGCACCGCCACCGCAACGCTATCGCCGGCGGCCGGGCCCTCGGCTTATGGCGCCACTTCGCATTGACCTCGGCTTCATGGGGGCCAATTCGACCTATGGATTTCTCTCTGGCGCCGAAGTTTCTGTCGGTGTGCACTGGGCTTCGCTATCGCCGACCCCAACCTCATTCGACCTTGGCCTGGGTGTTTTGGCTGGCGCGATGACCAACCCGAGCGTGCCAACTACGAGCGATGGTTATTCGTACGGCGGCGTGTACGCCGAGTACGGCAAGTCGTTGAGCCGCGGTGATTTTTGGCGGACCTGGGCCTCGGGCCGCGCCGAGTACCTTGCTGCGGATACCTTTGGAATCCAGCGTCGCGGCATCGGGGTGAGCGCAAAGCTTGAAGCCGAGCTGTACCTCCATGGCGTTGGCGTGGCACCCAACGGGATCTTCGTCGGTAGTTATGCCCTTGGGGTGTATGTTGAAGCTGCAGCGCGACGGTTGGGTGACGATGTTAGCTTGTTGCAGTTCGGTGCCGGCTTGACGATTCGCACGCCGTTGGTCTGGGGCTGGTAGCGGGCGGACGTTGCGCTTCGTAAAATCTTTTGCGTATTTTCAAACTCACGAGTCGCGGACCTCGAGAATTCCGAACAACTTCCACGTCTGACGCGTCGATTTTGTAATGTTGAACTGGCCTCTCCATTGGATCGCAACGTACAAGGTGGTTATGAAACGTCCCGTTGCGAAGCGCCGTACAAAAAAACGCGCGCGTCCGATCGACATCGATGACTATCTGGCCGGGATGCCGCAACCAGTGCGCGCCACATTAGAAAAATTGCGCAAGACCATTCAGACCGCAGCGCCCAAGGCCACCGAGGCCATCAATTACCAAGTGCCTACATTTCGTTACCATGGCATGTTGGTTGGCTTTGGCGCGAGCGTCAAATATTGTTCGCTGTATGTCATGAGTTCGACAGTGCTCAAGACGCTCAAAGAAAAGCTCCGTGCGTACGACACGTCTACCGGCACGATTCGGTTTGCTGCCGAGGCGCCGTTGCCAGTAACGATCGTGAAAATGATCGTGAAAGCGCGGATGGCCGAGAACAAAGCGCGCGCACTGAAAAAAGCTGTCTAAGCTGGCAGCGCTGGCAGCGCGGTTCGGTCAACGCGATGCTTGAGCGCGGTGAGCGCTCGACGACTGGCCAGTTGGCCGGCCATTGGGGCTCGCAGGCCATGGCCACTGTCCTGGCCGCATCTCCGAGTGTGCAAATTAAGTCACTGTAATCATTTGATAAATATTCTCAGGTGACTGGCCCCGGTTGTGCACAACCGCACGACATGAAACGTATCGCTTCCTCCTCCCTCGCTTCCGCTCTCACCGCTGCAC
>JAGPDK010000495.1 GCA_018057605.1 Kofleriaceae bacterium
ATCATCGCGCGCCAACTGCTGACGCCAAACCATGCTGACGCACGACCGACGAGGCCGGCGGCTACCGGATTGGCTAAGGTGTATGCGAGTTTGTCGATGACGTCTTGCCGCGTCACCAACTCGACAATGCACATGCCGTCGCTGGCCCAGAAATTCTCGGCGCGGCCGTGCGCGGCATTGCAACTACGCGCAACGAACAGATTAAAATGATGCGCGAACTTCGACACGTTGCCGTGCGGGTCGTAGCAGACCAGATGGTAATGGTTTGACAGAACGCAGAACCCGAGGATCTGCATGTGGGTGCGTTTCGCTGCGTTGGCTAGCGCGTAGGTAACGAGCGCATCGGTCAACTTGCCGGAAAGCAGCAGGAACTTCCGTTGCGTGCAACGGCGGGTGATGAAGTAGTAGGCACCGCGGCGGCGGTAGGCTGGTCGCATCCGATAGCCATCGGCCGCCCGCGATAGAAGTTGCGTGGTACGTAAGAAAAACAAACCCCGGTCGGAATTTCGATAGCCATCGGCCGCCCGCGATAGAAGTTGCGTGGTACGTAAGAAAAACAAACCCCGGTCGGGATTTCTTGGACCCCTCAAGTCATGCCTCGGTCGGGCGCCTTCGTCGGGTTCAACGTTGTCAGGAAGGCGTCGTATTAACAACTGGATCACACGCACCCAGATCAGCCACGGCTTCGCTGGCAATGGCGCCAGCGAACACCGCAGGGGCGCTGAACTGCAACGTAGTACCCTCGGGGTAGGCCGTGCCGTTCATGTTGATCGGACCGGCGAGGGTGAGCAAGCTTGGACTGCCATCATCGAACAGGCCGAGTAAGCTACCGGATTTGGCAACCCACCCGTTGGCGTGACGCCAATCCTTCGCCAAGATGGCGATGTGCAACGTACCGTTGGCGTGAAACGCTACGGTCTCTCCAGGCGCCAGTGGCGTGTCGCAGACTGTGGCTGATTCAGCAAGTGTGGCGAAGATCAGCGTGCCATTGGCGCTGAAGCGAACCTCTTCACGGTAACGGTGCTCGACATCATTAATTACGGAGCCAAGCTTTTCGGCGCCCGCACACGGCACGTCACCGATGCGCGTTGGCTGTGCCAGGGTCATATTTGAAGGCGTACCATTGTCATGAAAGTGTACGCGGGTGGCAGCTTTGGCAAGCCAGCTACCGACGAGTTGGTCGGCGGCGAGCACGAGCGAGCACACACTGCCGTTGGGGTAAAAGACAACGGCAGTGCGCGCGGCCGCATCGAAGCCGGCGATGGTGGTGCGTTCGCGCAGTGCGATGGCGTCGCCGAACACGACGCTGTTGGTGGGTAGTGCGCGGCGCTGTTGGCCGTATTCGTCGAGGTCGATGCACCACATACCAGCGAACTGGCGGCCATCAGGTGTCACGACGTCCGTCCCGACGAAGCGCTGGAGGCGGCCGTGATCAAACACCACGACGGTTTTCGTTGGCAATTGCCAGCCGCTGACTACGCATGCCCGCGCGAGCGTTGCCCGCACCAGCTTGCCATCGATCGTCAACTCGATGAGGTTGCCGCCGGCGCAGAGTATGCCGTCGAGCTCGCAGTCCGTCGTCGCGGTAAGCACGGTTGGTTTGCCGTCGCTGAGGCCAACTATACTGCCGGCCGCAACTGGCACACCCGCCATGAGGGCATCGCACGCGAGCGTACCTTCCACAAGGCTGCCGTGGTCATCCCGGTAGATGCGCGTGCCGGCGCTGCACGGGACGTCCGAAAGTCGGACATCCTCGGCGAGCAAGCATCGAACCAAGCCGCCCGCATCGTTGAGCCGCACGATTTCGCCGGCTTCATATGGTACGCCGTCGTAGCTACCACTCGTAGCGGGATAACCTTCGCGTAGCTTGCCGAATTCGAAGATGACGGTTTCATGCGCGGCCCACACGATGCCGCGCAACGTTACATCGTTGCCACATGTAGCGTGCGAAAGCGCGCCGCTGTCGCCGAAGGTCAGCGACGTTTGCGCAGGGAATACCATCCCATCGATGGTCAACGGTGCAACTAGTTCAGCGCTGCGCAACTGGGCGTCTTCGACTAGCACTGTGGAGCCGGCCGGAATCGCAATCGTCGCGCCAATCGCATCTGCATCAGCTGCGCGAATGCGAAAATTGGTGTCGACATCGAGCACCGCTTGCCACATTTGCAATTTGCCGTTGGGGCGAAACGAGACCAACGTATCAGCTCGCAGCGAATCGCCTTCGATCGTGTGTGCGCAGGCGAGCTCGACGGACGCCAATCGACCGTTGCGGTGAAACCACACGGCTTTGCCGGCGCGGCAGGGCAGCCCTTGAATCCAGACATCGCTCGTTGGTAATGCGTTAGCGATGCGCCCGTCGGGGTGGCGCGTGGTCGCACCGAGGATTGGAGGAAAGGTGATCTCGATCGGGGGTGATGCTCCTGGCATAATCGGCGTTGCAGCTGCATCGCTCGGCATTGCGACTATTGGCGCGGTGTCGTCGGAAATGGGCACGGCCAGCGGCGTTACGGCGGCACTCGGCGCAGCTGCTACACCACGGAACAACGACACCAATTTCGACCAAAGCGCCATGGGTAGTGACGATCATAGCGCGCCGCGCCGCCAGGATCGATTTGCCAAGCGCTACAATTGATCGTGCACCCCCTACTGAGCGGGTTGATGGTACTAATCGAGCGTGTCAGGCAAGGTGCCGCAACGGTATGAAGATCCGGTTAGTAAGGTCTGGGCAACTGCCGCGCGGCAGATCGGGGTTGCGCGGCCAGTGGACAACGTTGCACGCGACCAATTCGACGGTGTTGCGCGCATGGGGCAGCGAGAATTTGATCAGCTGTGCCGCGCGCTGATCGAAGGCCACGATTCATTTGCAAACTCAGGCGCCGAGCTTGGCGGTAGGTCCGACGCAACCGCGCTGCACTGGCGTGACAACGCTCGCCTGCGGCTGCAGTGGGTCCTGTGCTCGCAATGGAGCCTGCATGGTTGGTTCGTGCCTGCGGAGAATGTGCGTGCGTTTTGGGAGTTGCTCGACGAGACGGTACTCGATGACAAAGCTGACCTTGCGGTGCGTGCGGCATCGGTTGCACTGGTTCGTATCAGTAAGCCGCCGTGGGCTCCGACGTTTACGGAAGCATTGGTTACCACGCGTGCGGTTGTGCACGCTGACGCGCGCCCCCGCGTTGAGCATCCGACGGGTGCGTTCGCAGTTCGCGCTGATGAAACCAAGCGCTGCGAGCATTGCGCATGGGTGTACACCCAGGGGATCAATCTCGCTTGTCGCCAGGTTGATTCGGCAACGGTTGGCCCGAACCACAAAAATATCGAACCGCAATGGCCAGCATGCGAGCGTTTCGAGCCAGCGCTCGACTGCCAGAACTGCGGCGCATGTTGTCGCGAAGCATTCCAAACCGTCCAGGTTGGCCCGCGCGAACCAATCCGCCGCACGCTTCCGGCGATGGTGCTAGATCACGGCACGCGCCAGGAATTGCGTCGCGCGCCAACCTCCTCCCTCGACATCGTTGCCGACAAACCGGCGCCCACTCGATGCGCCGCGCTCGGCGGCGGTGACTTGGTGCAGCTAGGCACGCGCACCACCGTGGCTGACTACGCGTGTCAGATCTACGAGTCCCGACCGCAAGCTTGTCGAACGTTCACGGCAGGTTCGGAAAGTTGCCTCGTCGCGCGGCGCCGCGTCGGTATGTCACGTTGAGACGGATGGCTAGTGGCGGGGCGCTGCGTCAAAACAAGCCCGGTCGGTGATGCCACAAGTGTCCGACAATCGGACATTGCAGCCAAGGATCCTAAGGATCCCGACCGGCAAGGATCCCGACCGGGGTTTGTTTCGAAGGATCCCAAGGATCCCGACCGGGGTTTGTTTCGAAAGGATCCCGACCGGGGTTTGTTTCGGGCAGGTCGCGCAGCAGGGTGGCGCGGCAGAATTTCGACCCAAAAATCGCCGATGGTCGCGCCGCCGTAGATCGCAAGACCCATGCGACGAAGCGGCTGAAAACGCCGAACAGCCGCAGCGTGCGGCGAGTTGGTGGAGCAGGCAAATTTTCAAGGAACAACGGAACTGGTATCGGCGCGTACTCAACTCGCGTCATCGTACGCGGCAAACACATTATGTAACGGTGGGCCGTCGGGTTCGCGCACGGGCCCGATGAGGGCGCGCATGGCGACGGTGCCGAGCGGAAAGTTGGCGACCTCGCCACGCAGCAAGCGTTGCCGAGCAGCGGCGTGGGCATGCTCGAACGCGGTGTTGCGTTGCAACGTAGCAATGCGCGCCCACTGACTGCGGCACGCGACGCGCGGTCGCAGGCCAAACATTGGATGACGGG
>JAGPDK010000496.1 GCA_018057605.1 Kofleriaceae bacterium
GCTTGCAGCTGCCGCCCTGTCACGGTTTTGCGGCGCCCGGATGAAGGCCGCACTGCGGTAGGCACGCCGTGGTCGGCAACCTCGCAATACGCCGGCGTGCACAGCGAAAAAACGAGTGCGGCCACGAGTGTTGGCGAGCTGACGGGGTGGGCTCGATTGTAGCTGCATCGTCCGGGCTGGCCGCAGCCTCGTCGGTACACTCACCCTTTACGTCAACACCACCGGCGCTAATGGCTCGCTGATCACTTGGTGTTCCACCAACCGGCGATACACGCCACCTTTGGCCAACAGCTCGTCGTGGCTGCCTTGTTCGACCACGCCGGCTTTGTCGATTACCACAATCCGGTTGGCGTCGCGGACCGTGCTTAACCGATGCGCCACCACCACCGTGGTGCGGCCTTTCATCAACCGCGCGAGCGCGGTTTGCACCAGGCTTTCGCTTTCGGCATCGAGATTGGAAGTCGCTTCGTCGAGAATGAGCACCCGTGGGTTGGCCAGCAAGGCACGCGCGATTGCGATGCGTTGTTTTTGACCGCCAGAAAGTTTAGTGCCGCGTTCACCGATCACGGTGTTGTAGCCGTCAGGAAATCCACGGATGAAATCGTGCGCGTTGGCATCACGCGCGGCGGCTTCGATCTCCGCTGGGCTCGCACCAGCGCGGCCGTAGCCAATGTTGTCGCTCAATGTTCCTGAAAACAACACCGGCTCTTGTGCCACCATGGCTAACGACCGGCGCAGCGCAGCGAGCGGCAGCTGGCGAATATCGACGCCTTCAAATGTGATGCGGCCAGCATCGACGTCGGAAAACCGGTACAGCAGCGAAAGGATCGTCGATTTGCCTGCTCCCGATGGCCCGACCAACGCGACAACTTCACCAGGCGCGATGCGCAGGTTGATATCGGCTAATACCGGCAAGGTCTTGCGCGACGGGTAAGCAAACGAAACATTTTCAAACGTGATGGCGCCGCCCCCGTCGGGCAGCGCCGTGGTTTGCGCAGCGTCGCGAATTTCCGGCACGGTGTCGATCACGGCAAACAAGCGCTCGGTAGCACCTGCGGCGCGTTGCAGTGCCGCCCACAACCCGGCTAGTTCGGACAACGCGCCAGCGATCATGAAGGTGTACAAAAAGAATTGGGTAAGTTGCCCAGCGCTGATTTCACCGTTGATCATGGCGCGGCCACCCAGCCAAATCACCATCGTGACTCCAGCGAAACCCGCCGACATGGCGGTTGCAAAAAACGACGAACGCCAACGCACCATGGTCATGGTTTTATCGAACGTGCTTTCAACGCCCTGACGATATTTTAACGCTTCAAAACCTTCGCGAACAAACGATTGCACCGTTGCGATAGCACCGATTGACTCCTGTACTTGGCCGGAAACTTTCGCGAGCTGATCTTGCACCTCGCGGCTCATGCCTCGGATTTTTTTGCCGAAGTACAATGTAACCAACACAATCGGCGGCACAATCGCAAGCATCAACAACGTGAGCTTGACGTTGATGATAAACAGAAAGATCAAGCCACCGATAAATTGCACGCCGTTGCGTAGCGCCATCGAAAGTTCACTGCCGACGACACTTTCCACCACCGTAACATCGGACGCTAGCCGGCTGACCAACTCACCGGAGCGGCGCTCATGAAACCATTGCAACGGCAACGTTAGCACCCGATCAAAAACCAACGCACGCAGATCCGTAACGACGCGCTCACCGAGCCAGCTCATGCTGTAGTGGCGCAACCAAACCAGCACCGCGTTCACGAGGAACAGCGCGAGTAGGCCCAAAACAATTTTATCAAGTTTGTCCGACGTCGACGATTTCATCCCGGCGTCGATCGCTTCTTTGGCGGCCCACGGGTAGGCCAACGTAAGCCCCGATGCCAACAACAATGTCACCACGGCTAACGCGAAGCGCGCTTTGTGCGGCCGCACCAAATCGACGAGCCGACGCAAAATTCCAATGTTGCGCGATTTGGGACCGCCGGGGCCATCGCCAGTGCCAGGTGCCGGCACGTCTTGCACATAGGGGCCGGCCGCAGCAGGCGGCGGAGCGGGCGTTGTTCCGTGCCCCGCTCCGAGCGTTCGCTCGTTCGCTCCACTTCCGGGCCCAGGCGCTTCTTTCATCGTCACTAGGTACCGCGTCGGCACGACCTTGTCGATTCGCTGAGGCCTAGCCGGCCGGTGAGGTACGGCGTTGCCTGGGATGCGGCAGCAACTCCACGTCGGCCCCCGCAATGGCCAGTCCGACGATCGACGCTCGTCGCTGCGACTGTTACCGTCCCGACCATGCCTGCCTCCATGTCCGCTGATGTTTTTTTGACGCGCACCATCACTGAGATGTCCATCGACGATGAACGGTCGTTTGCCCACGTGGCGCTGTACGCAGATCTCAAGGCCTGGTTGCGGTTAAGCAATTTCAAATTTCGCATTATGCCGCCGGCCCGTGACGAGCGCGCCGACCGAGTGCTGTTGCTGAACCTGACGTTTTGGGGGGCCAATGAAGGCGGCGATGTTTTTGTGTGCGATGCGATTCCCGCCGACGTGGTTACTCATGTTGCCTGGCATAATTTGGCGGCCCGCGCGTTGCCCGCACTCCGCGCCGATGGCGCACCGTCGGTAGCGGGGTTGTTTTTGGGTGAAGCCATCGCCAGTGCGTTCGATTTGTATTTGGTTGGCTCGTTGTTGGGCCGAGTCAAAAAATCGGATTTTCTGGATACTCAAGTACCCGCGATGGCCGACGCTGCTCACGCTGCAGGCCTTGGCCCCAATGAGTTTGCCGAGCTGCTGGCTAGTTTCGCCGCCGACCCGGTGCGGGCGTTCGAAGATTTGCGCGAGTTACTTTTTGATGCGACCACCGCGCTGTTTGCGTGCCGCACCGTCGAGCAAGCCGCCGCTGCGCTAGCATCATTTGACAGCCATCGCTTTAGTCCGCTGTTGCATCATTACGAGTTGTCGAACTGGGTGTTGTACGCGCGGGCCTATGGCGATGCCGAACCTGATGCGCGTGTCGCTGCGATCGACGCAGCGTTGCGCACCGAGCCCGATGCGTTGGCATGGCTGATGACAACCTGGTTAGCCCCGGCCTTGGCCAGCGGCGGTGGCACCGTTGCATGAACCAGTCATTTGAATCGGCCAATGTTGCACATGTTGCAGCGCTGCATCTGCGAGCGAGCCGGCAAGCGACCCAGCGGTGATGCGGGTCAGGGCTGTTTGCTTTTCCGCGGCCCCATGATGTCTTGGCAGTCTGCAAGCGCAATATATTCACCGCCGCTAAACGTCCAACGGCAGCGCTTGCGATCACCGTGCATGAGCCACGTGTAGACGGACAGATCACACATCGCCGTCGGCTTAGCCGAGTACGCGCAGCCAAGCATGAAGGCCCGAATGGCTCCAACAAACTGGCCGCAGCCTCGGTCCATCACGTACAGCAAGTTCATCTCGTCGCTACGCCCGCCGATTTGGAAGACGACATCGGGTTGATCATCGTCGTTGAAGTCGATCACTTGGCTGTTTTCAAGCTTCGCGTCGGGCGGCAGCTGCATGCGGGTTATCGCATCGCGGCGCGGATCCAAACAGTTCGGCAATAACGTTACTGGTGAGGAGGGTGTCGTCGGCGGTGTGCCTGACGGTGGCGCAGTCGCCGCTAATGGCGGCGGCAATGTGCCGATGGGCGCGCCGATCGGCGCAACGATCGGCGCGACCGGGGTTGGTCGACATGCCGCAAGCCAAAACAACGTCACTGACATCAAGCGCATTCCTAACGTTACGATACAGGGACCGCGCGGGTCGAAGTATGCGATCGCTGTGGTTACATGCGCCATGGCGTCGATTTTGTTTCCGCTCCCGGATCGTGACTTCGACGTGACCGAGTTCGCGGTGCCGTGGCACATGTTAACTAAGGCTGGGCATCGCTGCGTATTTGCTACTCAAGGTGGTGCGGCCGGGCCGGTGCCGGCTTGTGATCCGCTGTTGCTTACCGGGGTGGTGTTTGGTCAACTCGGCGCACGGCCCGAGCCCATTGCATTCTATCGCCGCATGGAAAAGTCGCCGGAATTCAATCGCCCGCGGGCCTGGGCCGAGTGCCATGCCGCCGAGTTTGATGCGCTGTTTTTGGGCGGTGGTCACGCGCCAGGCATGCGACAATATCTGGGTTCAGCTGAGGTCCAGCGCGTCATCTCAGAATTTTTCGCCGAAGCGAAAAAGCCGATTGCAGCGATTTGTCACGGGGTGTTGGCGGCTGCGCGCAGCCGCCGGGCGGATGGCTGCTCGGTCCTGCACGGTTACAAAACCACGTGTTTGCCGAAGTACATGGAGCGCAGTGCTTATTTTT
>JAGPDK010000078.1 GCA_018057605.1 Kofleriaceae bacterium
GTCCGCCGTCCGCCCGTCCGCCCGTCCGCCAGTCCGCCAGTCCGAAAACCGGACATCCTGAAAGTTCCGAAGCTACGGTTGGCAAGCCTCAGTGAGGCCGCCGGCGCACGCTTGACGAGTCAGCGCGGCAGCTTTGGCAAGATCTTTAGCAACGCCGATGCCCTGCTCATATAATGCACCGAGATGCACGCAGCCCATCATGTCATCGCCGGTGCAAGCCTGCTGATAAAGCTTTGCGGCAATCGCGGCGTCTTGGACAAACACGCCTTTGCCTTGCTCGTATAAAACTCCTAGATAGGTACAACCGCGGACCTCGCCAGCGGAGCACGTAACCTGGTAGGCCATCGCTGCTTTGGTAAGATCGTCATCGCTGGCTTGGGACGTGCCGCTGCCGTGCTGCAACCAAAGGCCAAGCCTAAGGCAACCTTCGACGTCCCCGCCGGCACAGGCCTGCTCTAACAGCGCAGCGCCTTTGCTGGTGTCTTTGGCAACGCCGTTACCCTGCCCATATAAAACCCCAAGATTCGAACAACCAGGCATCACACCGCCGGTGCACGCTCGTTCGAAAAGTGCTGCGGCTTTGGCTAGGTCTGTAGCGACGCCTTTGCCTTGTGCGTAGAACGTTCCGAGATTGAAACACGCGATGACTTCGCCTTTGCTGCATGCTCGGTCGAATTGCATACTCTCGGCGGTTTGTGGGCTGATTGCAGGTGCCGGCGCAGGCACTGGCTCAACGTGCGTTGGCTTATTCACCGTTGTCGTGCTGCTGCCACATCCGCTAGCAACTGCGACCAGCATGGCGAGCGAGGTTGCGGTCCAGCATCGTTGGCGTGGTTTCATCCACCCAAGTTCGCATACTGGATGATCAATGTCAGCAATGCTGGGGGCGAAGTCCCCTGCCAGTGCTCGGTCGGTTTGGCTTGCGCTGCCCGTTGAGGGTTACAGCTTCGCGCCAACAGCTTGGGTTATCCAAGCCTTGAAATTGGCTTCGGTTGCTGTCGCGGTGAGTCGATGATCGTCGTCGACAAGGACTAACGTACCGGCTGAACTTGCAACCAAGGCTTGCGAATGCGCCACCGGGACGATGTCGTCTTGGCGACCGTGGACTACCACGACATGAGCCGCCAGCTCAGGTGGTAGTGCAGCAAGCTCCGCCGGCTGCGCTGCCAGGGCGCGTTGGGCAACCAAGCGATGCGCCGGACATAACAATACCGTCGGGCCGCTCCAAAGATTGTGCTGTAAAAGCGCTAAGCCAACAGCGCCACCGAACGATGATCCGACTACGACATCGATCTGATGCGTTGCCAAGGCCTGTTGTTGTACCGCGACGCTGCGTTGCAACATCCGCCGTATCAGTGCCGCACGCGCTAACGGCAACATCAGCAGTGCTGCCACTGCCGCAATGACGGCCGACCACCACGGTCCGACCAGGGCCGCTGCGACTACCGCGGCGATTCCCAGCCCCGCACCAATCCACAACACCGGGTCGCGCTGTATCCCACGCCGGCCGCAAGGCATCTGCAAACTTACAACCTCGAAGCCCGCGCTGTGCAGCGTGCGCACTTTTTGCCCAGTTGGGCCCGATTCAAGTCCGTGGATAAAGAGCACGCGGAGCACGTTGCACCCTAGCACTAACCGAATGACTGTTTCGATTCAGGCCAATGTTAATTGTTGCAGGCGTCGGCATCGCCGCCCGCACAAGCTTGCCGATACAAGGCCGCAGCCTTCGCCGCGTTCTCAGCTACACCGTTGCCAGTTTCATATGAAAAAGCAAGATTCGAACAGCCGCTCATGTCGTTGCCGGCGCACGATTGCTCGAACAGTTGGTTGGCAGTCAGGATGTTTTGGGCGACGCCGGTGCCCTGAACGTAAAGCACCCCGAGATTGGAACAGCCACGCATGTCGCCACCGGTGCAGGCTTGTTGAAACAGGGCCGCCGCTTTGACGTCGTCTTTGGCGCCGATGATTCCCTTGTTGAATAAAACGCCAAGCGCAACACACGCCGCGATATGGCCTCCCGTGCAGGCCTGCTGAAACAACGCGGCTGCCTTGGCGATATCTTTGGCGACGCCGCGGCCAGTTTCAAACAACTTGCCGAGGTTGTCACAACTCATCGCGTGGCCGTCCGTACAGGCCTGTTGAAAGATTGCGGCAGACTTTGTTACATCTTGCGCAACGCCGATGCCATGATCGTAGGCGACTGCGAGATTGAGACAGGCCTTGAGTTCGCCGCCCGTGCAGGCTTGCTGGTACAGCGCAAACGCTTTGACGGGATCTTTGGCAACTCCGCTGCCATCGTCATATAAGACGCCTAGATTGAAACACCCCAGCATTGAACCGTTAGCGCACGTTTGTTGGAACAGCGCGGCCGCCTTGGCGGAATCTTTGGGCAGCTCGGTGCTCCGCTGGTATAGAAACCCCAGCTCGTTACAGCTTGTAATGTTGCCATCGGCACATGCCCATGTCAGGCGCTCACGGTCAGCTGCAAGTATCACACGATTGTCTTCAATGACAGCGATGTTGTGCCTTGTCGCTGGCTTGGCTTTCGACCCTCGACAACTACTCATCGCGATGGGCGTCAAGCTCATTAATGCTATCAGCCAAAACCGAACCGACACTCGCAGAGTGTCACAGTCTTGCCGTTTCGCCATGACACTTCAATCGCATAGGTCGCGTCGAAAGTCACGCACCCGTATAGTTCTGACCAAAGTGTTGAGTTTTGCGGATGTGCCAACGAGCGGTGCCTCGCGTAACTAGTTAAACGCCGAATCTCGATTCAGGCGCATATGCGCGTCAATGACTGCAAGCCTGGGCGAAGCCACCATCACAAGCCTGGCGCATCAACGCTGTAGTTTTGGTTGCGTCTAAAGGCACACCTTCGCCGCGCGAATACAAAACGCCGAGATTGAAACATCCTGACATGGCACCGCCGGTGCAGGCCTGCTCATACAACTGCACGGCTTTGCTAACATTCCTGACGACACCGCTGCCTTGTTCGTTGGCTTCGCCAAGATTGGCGCAGCCTGTCATATATCCGCCGCTGCACGCCTGCTGGAACAGCGCAGCGCCGCGCAGCGCGTCTTGCTCAACACCAGTGCCTTCGAAATACAGTGCACCAAGGGAATTGCAGCTCCACATTTCGCCGGCTACGCACGCTATATCGTAAAGTTTTACAGCGCGGCCGGTGTCTTTACTAACGCCGTTCCCATACAGGTATAGGCTCGCAAGACTGCCGCAGTAGTCGAGCTTGCCACCTTCGCATGCGCGCTTATAAAATGTGCTGGCTTGGCTGGGATCCGCTGCGACGCCGCGGCCTTCGATGTACGCAATACCGAGCCAGCCGCAGCTCTGCACATAACCACCGGCACATGCTTGGGTGAACAGCGCGACGGATTTGGCTTCGTCTTTGGTCACGCCTGAGCCGTCAAAATACAAGACGCCAAGAGTGTAACAGCTCCACGCAACGTGGGCGTTACAGCCCCGCTCGAACAAGCTCGCCGCTTTGACAAGGTCCATAGCGACGCCTGCGCCTCTAGCGTAAGCAACCCCGAGGTGTGGGCAGGCGTAGACATAACGGTTGCTACAAGCTTGCTCAAATAGTGCGGCAGCCGTGGCTAAATCTTTAGCAACGCCGCGGCCCACGTTGTTGGCGAGGCCTAGCTCTGTGCAACTCCACATTTGCCCACCGTTGCAGCCGCGTTCAAAGTACGTCGCTGCCTGCTGCAACTCTTTGGCAACGCCCACCCCTCGACGGTACAAGGTGCCTAGTTTGGCGCAGCTCCACATGCTGCCACGACGACAAGCGCTGGTGAACATCTCGGCGGCGCGGCTTTCGTTTTTTACGACGTGGTCGCCAACCAGATACGCATTCGCCAACTTGACGCAGCGATTGAGCGTTCCGCGCGCACAACTTCGTGGCTGTCTCGGCGCGCTACGTGTCGGGGCACAGCCGAACAGCATGACACTCGCCACCAGCAAGGCGACCAACCCGGCAACCCGCACGGCGATACTCGCTGACCTGCTCACGGCAGAATTTGCATCGCCCAAGCTCGCACATCGGCGCTGCTGCCGGCCTCGGTCAACCAAGGCCACAGGCCTTTGGCTAGTTTGTCCCGGGCGATTTCCCAGCCCGGCACAATGCGAATCGGCTTTTTGCCGATGGCGGCTCGCTTGGTGTTTTCTTGGTTGATCCACTCGAAGATGCGCGGCAACGCGTCGACGGTAGTTTGATGAATATCGTGCAGCAGCAACACATTGCGATCACTGGAGTGGTTCAATTCGCCAGTAACGTAGTCAAAGGTTTTGTCGGCGTTTTTGGTTTTCCACTCTTGTGGATCTAGATCCCAATGAAAGTGGCTAATATGGCGCTCGGCCATCATGTCTTCGATGCGTTTGCAGCGTACGCCGAACGGCGCCCGAAACCACAACACCGGCATGGTGGTGGCTTCTTGAATGGCATCGCGGCCGTCATCTAAATCACGGATCGCGGCGTCTTCTTTGATTCGGCACAAATCTTTGTGCTTCATCGTGTGGTTGGCAATGATGTGGCCCTCGGCGGCAATGCGCTGCACCAGGGCTTGGCCCTTTTTGTTGTTTTTGACCATCTCGCCAACGATGAAAAACACCGCTTTGACGTGATTGGCTTTGAGAATGTCCAACACTTGCGGTGTGGTTTTAGGGTTCGGGCCGTCGTCAAACGTGAGCAACAACTCGGGGCCCTTCGACGTTGAATGCCCAGCAGCCGGCTGCGGCCAACCGCTGGCTTGCGCTGGGCTCATTTGCGCGGTCAGAACCGCGGTCGCTGCTATCAGCGCTGGCCCCAGCGCCGCTGTAGAAATGATACGTGCCGGCATACCTTGGTGTAACACGTGGCGGCACGCGGCTATTCATTTTTTCCTATCGTGGACGTGCTTATGTGACAGAGCTGGTAAAACCACGGCATGGAACCCGTGGAACAAGCCCTTGCCGCTACCGAACCGAAGCGAATCCCGTTGGCAAACCTGCCAACGCCGCTCCACCCATTGCGATTTACCGTCGCAGGCGCTGGGTTTTGGCTAAAACGTGATGATTTTACCGGCGGCGAGCTGGCTGGCAACAAGGTCCGCAAGTTGGAGTACCTAGTCGCCGAGGCCAAGGCGCAGGGCGCGACCGTGTTGATCACGTGCGGCGGTGAGCAATCCAATCATGCGCGTGCCACTGCTGCGGCTGCGGCGCGGCTGGGCCTGCGTTGCCATTTGGTGTTGCGCACTGTCGAGCCGGCGGCGCCGCCACCGCTGGTCGGCAACTTGTTGATCGACATGCTGGTGGGCGCCGAGGTTTCTTGGATTTCGCATCTGCAATGGAAACAACGCGATCAACAAATGACGGACGTTGCAGCGCGGCTCACGGCGGCGGGCGAGCTGCCGTATATCATTCCAGTTGGCGGCTCCAATGCGTTGGGTAGTTGGGGATATATTCGCGCAATTCATGAATTAACGAGTGATCTCGAACGTGCCGGGCTACTTGCCGCAGTCGGCGCAGCGCCGCGGCCGTTGACGCTTGCCTACGCGTGCGGCTCGGGTGGCACCGCGGCTGGTTTGATCATTGGTGCCAAGATGTTGGGCTTGGCAGCGCGTGGTGTACGTGTGGTCGGCGTCAATGTCAGCGATGATCGCGCCTATTTTGTCGCGGAGATCAGCCGCATCTGCCACGACTTCGCAGCGCAGTTTGAGGTTGGCGTAACGATCAGCCCCGACGATATCGAGATCTGCGACGGCTACGTGGGTGCAGGTTACGCCAAAAGTCGACCAGATGAACTCGCGACCATCCGCAGTTTAGCCCGCACCGACGGAGTTGTGCTCGATCCGGTGTACACCGGCAAAGCGTTTCACGGCGTGGTCACTGAGTTAACCCACAACCCTGCGCGGTTTGGCCCAGCCGGCACTCCGGTGGTGTTCATTCACACCGGTGGATTGTTCGGCGCATTTGCGTCGGAGATGCTCGCGGCGTCGGCAGTGCGCTAATCCTATTTATTCGGTTTATCCAGTACCTTGAGCACCTTTGCCGTGAGATTGATGCGCGCGCTACAATAGAGCGCATCGGTAACTACCAAATCGTATTTTTCTGCTTGGCTGATTTGCAAGACAGTTTTCGTAATCAGTTCGTCGAGCACCGCGCGCTCTTCGTTCTCACGCTGGGTCCGGTCATCTGTAAAAGCTCTTTGCTTGCGGTTGAGGTCTTGGTCCAAGTCGGTTAAGGCCCGCTGCTGTTTCAGGCGATCGGTATCAGTTAGTTGTGCCGCCACTCTTTCGAATTCTGCGGCCTTAGTTTTGAGGGTCGAGGCGAGTTGGGCGAGCTCCGCTCTACGTTTAGCAAACTCTTTTTCGATTTTTGCTGCACTGACTCTAGCCCTCGGCGAGGACAATATCTCGTTAAGGTTGACGTATCCGATTTTGACTTCTTGTGCTGCGGCTGGTCCCGCCAACGCCCAACAAGCCACGACGCTTACCAACAGATGCGATAATTTCATGCCTCGATGATAGCCGCACTCTGGCGGCACCAGCGAATCTTGTGGGGACTTTCTGGTGGGCGTTGGCCTGGTGCGTTCTAGCGCGGCACGTACTGCACGCCCAGCATCGGCAAAATCGGCAACCCGGAAATCCGGCTGCGGGTCAGCACGTTTTGTGCGTCGACGATTTCCACGTTTTCGCGAATCGATTCAATGTTGTTGCGCGCGGTCGCGTTTTGCACATCAAGATATACCGCCCAGGTGCCATGGGCTTTGCGCCAATGCCGGTCGATGCGGGCGTCGATCTGGAAGAAGTCAGGCAAGCGCGCCGACCACAAGTCTTGTTGCACGTTGCCTTGAGCATCCAAGCGCACCGGGCTGTACGGAATGCCAGTGGCATAATGCACGGCTGCGCCGAAGTTCCACTTGGTGCCGGTGTAGCCCCAGGCCGCGTGCACACGGTGCGGTTGATCGAGCGCATACGGATGCCAACCGACGAAGAATCGTGGATCTTCGGTGCGCAAACTGCGCGACCAGGTGTACGCCAGCGCAACTCGTTGGGTCGCAAACAACCATTGCAGACTCGACTCAACACCGTAACTGCGACTACGACCGATCGCGGCGCGCGGCGTGCCTTCGCCCAAATATTGCTGCACAACTTCGAGCACCACCGGCGAAAATGAATTGCGGGTGATGGTGGTAAACACGTTTTGATCAGTGATAACGGGTAACTGCTCGGCGCGGTTGAAGTAGCCGGTTGATTCCAGGCGCAGTGCATGTCGTGCGGTTTGTCGATCGATGCGCAGCCCAGCGGACAGCTGCACAGCCTTCGCGCCTTGCGGCACGGTGCCACCGGTACTGCCGAGGTCGGCGGCCTGTGGTGGTTCGTTGAAGGTGCCGGCACCGACGCGAAACTCGACGCCTTCGATCGGCGTGACATGGGCGTTACCGCGTACCGACACCACATTGCTGTTGGCTAGGCCAAAACGATCGTAGCGTGCGCCAACATCAAAACCGAACTTATCGTAGGTCCCGATGAGGCTGGTCCACGCGCCGGCATGCAGCCAGCGCTCTTGCAGCGTGGAAATCCGACCGCCGGTTTCGCTGTTGTTTTCGCCGTTGAGTCGATTGAGCAAAAAATCGGCGCCGAGCTGCAGTTCTAGGTGCGACCAATAGCGACTGGTTTTGAAAACGCTGCCAGCTTGATCGAGGTCGCGGTTGACTTGCAGTTTGTTCACCATGTTGTCGGGCGTCATATCGCCAGCAAAGACCAGGTTGGTTTGGCCAAGCCAAGGCATCACTGAAACGCTGGCCCGTGGCGTGGTGTAGCGCCACGGTGCAGCCGCGCGCCAAAATCCGAGGGTGAGGGTGAGGTCGGGGCTGCTGGTGTTGTCGTGACTGACCAAAACAATCGGCCGCACGGTGCCCCAGGATTTTGCATCGCCTGAGCTAATCAACAATTGGCCGTCGAGATACGCCGGCAACGGCGTCGATGATTTTACGAATGGCCGCAACAACGTGTCGATGTACGAGCGCCGCACGCCGGCCCAATAGCCCCAATCATGTATCGCCGTCGCAGCCGACTTGGCTGGTTTGTGCAATGGGCCTTGCGACCACAACGCGAGTTGCAGCGGCGAAATATCAAACCCAAATTGCACGCGCTCGGCGGTTGGTGTGCGTGATTCAACCGCGACGAAGCCACCCGCCGCACGGCCGTATTGGATGGGAAAGTTACCTGGGTACATCGTGGCGTGCCGCAGCGCTGGAGTCGGCATGATCGACGTGACGCCGCCGAAGTGGAACGGCAACGGCACGGGGATGTCGTCGATCTGCACTGCGGTGTGACGCAAACTGGCACCACGTAACGCGATGCCGCCAAACGAAAACGGCATGCGTGCAACGGCGGGGCCGGCGGCGAGGGCGCGCAACACGTCGTTGTTGGCACCAGCTTGCATGCTGATATCCTCGGCAACCACGGCCGTGGCATCGCGCACCAAGGGCTGGCGGGCACGGACTTCGATGACTTCGCTGCCGGAATCTGGCGGTGCAGCCGCAGGGTCGGCGGGTGTGGTACTGGCCGCGTTCGCCGCTGGATCGGGTGTTGCACTGGATGCTGCGGAGGCGTCGCCCGACGGTGCAGATGGTGGTGCAGTCGGTGGAGCCGTCGACGGTGCACTCGTGTTGGACGACTCGTCCGCCATCGCAACGCGTTCATGCGCGGCTGTCGTGACGGCGCACGCCGCTACCAACAGTGCTGCGTGTTGCGCTCGGCGCGGTGCTGATACGCGTGCCATGTAGGCAAGGCTAACAGTCGAACGCTATCGTGTATCGCTAACCCTGCACATTCGCGATGACAGTCGGCAAACTGCGTTACCCTTTCATGATGCCAAGCCTGCCAGCGCCGCAACGCACCAGCCGAAAATCGCCAGTGCCAGCGCCGCGCCTCTATGTGATCACCGCCACCAAAGCTGATGTTGCGGTGGTGTTTGCACGCACGGCAGGATGGTTTCACATCGCTCGATGGGATTTGCTTTCCGGCAGTGTTAGCCCTGGTGCATGGTTGCACGGTGGCTTGTATCCCCGTCGCTGCGACATCTCACCCGACGGTGAGTTCTTATATTACTTCGGCATTAAGGGCGGCCGGGCTTATCACGCCATCAGCCGAATGCCTTGGCTTACAGCGTTGGCGTTGTGGCGAGCTTCGGGCACCTACAGCAACGGTGGCCATTTTGTGCATGTGCCGCGCCGCGGGATTAAACCTACCGACGAATTTCTGCAACGACCTCCGACGATCGGCGACAGTGCGCCGCTACTGGAACAGCATCGGCTGCGTATGGTTGGCAATGCCACTACCGCGTACAAAGCCGAGCGCCGTCGAGGCTGGCTCGAACACGAAGCGTGTCCGCCGCATGAAGCCAAGGATGTCTGGGACGAACGCCGCGCCCAGATTTTGTTTCACAAACATCCAACCCGCAAGCTACGTTTGATTCTTACCTGTGCCGGCATCACCCATGCCCTCGGCAACGTCGAAGGACGCAAACCGAGCTACAGCATCGAACATGGCACCACGACGACACCGTTACCCGACGTGGTCTGGGCCGATTGGGATCGGCAAGGGCGGCTGCTAGTGGCGACGGCTGCCGGCGCGTTAGAAATTCGCGACGTGGCACCTGGCGCCAGTGCGGCAAGCCAAGCTGTTGCCGATGCTGGCTTGTCCTACGTAACCTCGGTGTCGCTCGCGGGTATCCGTCCCGCGCCAACGCCGTCGCCGCTCAGCGCTCAGCGCTGGTGAGCTTTGGAGAGGGAGACAACTCCCCGTCGTGTCGTCGGTAACGCTCCGTGGCCGTCGTCCGCGTACTGTCGTCGGAGTTCCGAGTAGTGACCGAAAGTTCGTGCGGTTTCGGTTCTCGATTTGTCGGGCTACGCCGGTAAATTCGCCAGCATCAGCGTGAGCTTGGCAACCGTATTGAGATTCCGAGCAGTGCCGTCTTTCATAGCAGGCAGCTTGAGTTTTGAATCGGCCATGCCGTTGCCGTAGTGGATGTAAATTTCGCGTTTGCCCAGGGCGATTTGTTCATCCTTGCGGCCGGTGGCGCACGTGATCGAATCGTTGGGCGGCGCGGTGTCGCAGAACAGCACCACGGCACGGTTGGGCGCAGCGTCGGGAAATGGATTGCTGGCCAACACCGCAGCAAGCTCGCGATGAGTACGCACCATCACACCCACCGGTTTGCCGGCGTAGGCCAACAGTTTGGCTTCGAGCAGCGCTTTGACCTTGGCTTCGGATTGTTTGGCGCTGAACACGACGTTGCCACTGGCGATGTAGGTTTTTACGTTGCTAAAGCCACACGCCGTACACATCGCAGCGAGTTCGGTCATCGGCAGTTTGCCGGTGCCGCCAACATTGACGGCGCGTAACAACGCGACAAACGCCGTCATGGTTTGAGCTGTTTTTGCTGTTTACGTTCTTGCTTGCTGCGGCGTCGCGCATCGCCACTTGATTCACCAGGCAGGCGGGTCGAAATTTCAACCGAACTCAAGATGGCATAGCCGGTGATGCGCAGGGTCGGGGTATTGGGGCCGCGTGCAATCGGCGCGGTCGGTGCCGGGCCTTTGCGTTCAATCGACCCTAGAATCGCGGTGGCGTCGATTTCGACGTTCATCGTCGGTGGCACAATGATTTCAACGTTCCCTAAACTGAGGTGTAGGCGTAGCTCGGTGTGGGCACTATCAAATTGCGCTTGGCGAAAATCCAAGACTGAGGCCCCCAGCGCCGCGCGAACTTTGAGCAGCGCCGGCACTTGCCACGGACCATCTTTGTTGACTGAACTTAGGATCACCGTCATCGATTTTTGCGTATCGGTGCGGGCCAGCGCGACAACTTGTTGTGCCGGCGATACCGCCAAACTCGCGGCGGTATTGGCCGATGTTGATTCAGGCAGATCTTGGACCAACCGTTGCAGCGCGGTTGGCTCATTGCTCTGATGTGCCAGCCCGATGCGACGCTCAAACTCTTCGACATCAATGATGTCGGCGGCGAAGGCGTCGGTCAGTTGTTGGACAACTGTCTCGCGCTGTTGTGCGAGCACCGCCGGGGCAAGAAGCTTTGCGGGAATTGGGTCTGCCACGGCAGCACTCTACTCAATCACGCAGGGTGGCGCATCACTGCGCTTCGGGCAACATCACGTTATTCGACGGGATTGTCGTCCAAGTCCAAACCGCCAGGGTACCAGTAACTAGTTGCCGAGCCATAGCCATAGACGCTGATGCCAAACGGCCCGGCCGACATGGCCCGGTGAGTGGCTGACGTGGTCGACAGTTGCACGCGCGCCACCGAGTAGCCGGAGTTGCCGATTGCTTGAAATGCTGTTGCTGCGACCGGCGCACCGTCGAGGGTGATAGTGGTGCCGGTGAGCGCCGTGAAATTTACATAGTTACTCTCGTACGAAAGTGGTGCGGTAAACTGATAGTCGCGACGGTATTGCGCCACCGGCACTGCCAACGCCATGGCCGGATCGCCTGAGGTGGCTTCCGGAGGGAACAGTTGTGACACCATGTACTGCGCCACCAAGATTTTTTGGTCGCTGGTTATCAGCCGGTCGATTGGGCTCGGCGCTACTTCGAATTTATCGCCAATGTTTGCGAGGGTTACTGGGCCTTGTGGCAGTGGCGGCTCAAATTGCACCACAGTCCCAGGCGCGGTCGCGATCACGCGGGTCACAAATGCCCGAGCTTGGGTGCTGCTAGGCAATGCATTGGCGGCTACCAAATATTTGGTCGCGAGTTTTTCAACTGGGAACATTTGATCTTCGAGATGGTCACAAGCTGGGGAGCCATGCGGCAGTTGCGTGCAGTGATGGCCGGCCAGTACTTCTACCGGTTTATCGGCGGTGACCCGGCTACCTGTGAGGTCACCGCTGCGAGCGATGAGTTGAATCACATCGCCGCGATTGAGCGCTACCGATTGCGGCATACCGGCGGCAAAAGCTGGTGCGCCAGTGCCGGCTTGGGTCGGTGCGGTGGTGGTGATTTGGACCACCGTGTTGTCGCGTGCAGCAGTCACTGCGATGAAGCCTGGGTAGGTTTCGCTGCTGAATTGCCACGCTTGATAGGTCGCGACGAGGTAGTTGCCGGTCCAGGCGTTGGTTGGCAATAACAACGAAGCATCGTTGGTGTAGGCCAATAAACCGTTGAGTTGGTAGTCGATTGGGCTAAATTGATAGACCGTAATCGGCTGGTTGGAACGAATGCGATACGCACCCAACTTGGCGACGGCACTTTCGGTGGTGCATCCGAATGGCGACGCAGGGGTGTTGCAGCGCTTGAGCAAATCAACCCATGGCAGCGTTTGCATTACAACTTGCTGTGGCATGACGGCAACCACCACCGGTTGGGTCAGGGCACCGCCATCAATGGTGACCATTGCCAAAGTCGCCCCGGTATTTGAAAGCGATACGCCAAAGTCGAACGACGGGTCGACGATTTGGCTGCTCTGGGTCGCGTAATAATTGCATCCAATGTAGCTATCGCCGAGCGCCGCCGAGCCGCATGGGCCGGTACAAATCCCCGATTGAGGGTCGCAGGTTGAGCCATTGACCGTGTCGCAGACTTCTTCGAAATAGCCTGAGCCATCCGGTTTGCACGCGGTTGAAATTTCACCGGCGCAGGTGCCGGTCCCAGGTTCACAAACCACGCAACCATTGGTCGGCGAACAAGCCATTGCGCAGGTCTCTTGTTCGACGAAAGCACCGTTGACGCAGACTTTGAGCACATTACCCGCGCACTGCTTTTCGCCAGCGTTACATGGGCCGCCATCGTTGGTGGTTCGCGCTGATGGACCACATCCGCTAACTCCCAGGAGCAGCAGCAACACACACGATAGGTAACGCATGCCTCGCTGGTAACACAGTTCCGGTCGGTCGCCGGGAACTAATTACGTAGAAACACAGAGCCTAGTGCCCGTTGCCGGCGCCGTGTGCCGAGCCGGATTCATTCGGTGCCGTCGGTGCCGGCACGCCCGCTGGGGCTAACTCGCCGCGCAACCAAGCTTGATAACCGCTCACATAGCCAAACATGCGCTCGGCGTGTTGCGGCAAAATGCGGGACACATCGACCAGCAATTTCGATGAGCTTTTGCCTGCGAGGTCGCATTGGCTTTTGAGATGTACCAAAAATCCGGTTTTGTCCGGCGGCATGTTTTTGGTCACGGCTGCAAAAAATTCAATCGCAGCGAGTTGATCAGCGTCGGTTGGCAACGTTGGGCCAGTAGCATTGCTGCCGGCGGCGGCAGCCTCGGCTTTGGCGGCAGCCATCGTCTTTTGACCATCATCGGTTTTTTGCCAGGCATTGACGCGCGCCACTTGGCTCGCTTCAGCAGTGAAAGCTTGCAGCACTTCGTCGTCGGTGGGTGCGTATTTCGCTGCGAATGCGGGCGGAACTTTGTTGAGCGAGATCACCGCGTCGGCGAGCTGGCCGCCAAACGTAGCTTCCATCATGGTGGTCGCTTCGCGTCGCATGCGCTGCGCCAAGTACAGCGTAGCTTCGACCAACGCTGGATCTTCCGAACGGGTTTCGATCAGTGTGCGCGCCATTTTGAATAGGGCATAACGCGCGGGTTGCGCGTCAATTGGGCGAGGCGGCAAGGCCGGCATGGCACCGCGAGCTTTGCTCCAATCGACCAGGCCTTTGACGGCTAAGCCAACGGTATCGGGCGAACCTTTATTCCACGCTGCGAGCGCAGCATCGAGCTCCGTCGACAATCCACTGGGCGCACTCAAATCAGGTGGCGCAATCACTGCCGGGGGTGTGGCCGGTGCTTTCAATGTTGCGCTTACGCCGGAACCTTCCGACGGCACGACGGTGGTGGTGGCACTTTTTGTGGCCGGCTTAGTTTTGCCTTTGCACGCAGCCGTGGTCAAGCCAAGCGGTAGCGCAAGGCTCCAAATCAGTTTTGCAAACATGTGGCGACTCATTTGCTTGCAACCAATGGCGCAAGGAATTGTTCTAGCGAATCTTCCGACAAGCCACCTTCGATGCGTTTGATTTGTTTACCGGCGCGATCGTAAATAATCGTCGTTGGCAACGCGCGTTGCGGCCCAAATGCACCATTGATATCTTGATTGACGCGAATAATTGGATACGTGAGATTGTAGTCCGAGGCAAAATTCAACAAGGTTTGGGCATCGGGGCTGTCGGTCATGACGCCCAAGAACAGCACGCCTTGGTCTTTATATTTTTCGTAGATCCGTGAAAACGCAGGAATTTCTTTTTGGCAAGGGCCACACCAGGTCGCCCAAAAATTCACGATGACAACTTTGCCAACCAACGAGCTAGGCGTGTAGGCCTTGCCATCAATGTCGACAAACTGTACGGCAGGCAAACACCCATTCGCAGCGCTGTCACATGCGGCTTTCGCCGTGGCGTCCGCCGTGGGCGCTGCCGTGGGAATGCCAACGGTAGTTTTTTTAACTTCGCCGCCCGACGTCGCCACGAACAACACCACCACCACGGCTATGGTGGCGGCGACAAAAAGACCGATTAACGTTTGAGTTCGCATAGCTTCCTTACGAGCGCCAGGACAGTAACGAGGGTTCTAGATCATCTGGAGGCACAAAGCCAAGCAGTTCCAGGCAGGTAGCGGTAACGTTGGCGATTCCTGGGGCAACGCTTGCATGCGTATTGCGGTCGAGCCGGTAGCCGTGGTCGAGGTTGGCGTCATGCAGCAAAAATGGCACACGATTTAGTGTATGGCTGGTTTTTGCGACCGGCACGCCGGTATTTTTGTCACGTGCCACACGGCCGGCTTTGTCGCGTTGAAACATTTCGTCTGCGTTGCCGTGATCGGCCGTAACTATCAGAATTCCTTTGAGTTCATCCACCACGCGGGCGAGCCTCGCCAATTGCAGATCGACTGCTTCGACCGCCATGACCGTGGCATTCATCATGCCGGTGTGACCGACCATGTCGCCGTTGGGGTAGTTGACCCGGGTGAACGCATGTTTGCCGGTGCGCAAC
>JAGPDK010000497.1 GCA_018057605.1 Kofleriaceae bacterium
AGCCTACATTGCTGCCGGCGATGTGTACCAAGTCAATGTGGCGCGGCGTTGGTCCGCTCAGGTGCTGGCCCCCGGCGATGCGTTGGCACTGTTGGCCAGTATCGATGGGTTGGCACCCGCGCCGTACAGCGGCATGCTGGAATTCGCTGGGGCTACGTTGGTATCGGCTTCGCCGGAAATGTTTTTGCAGCAGCGCGGTCGGCGGGTTGAAACTCGACCGATCAAAGGCACGCGGCCGCGCACCGGCGACGTCCGTCAAGATGCTGCGGCTCGCGCCGATTTGATGCAGAGCGAAAAAGACTCAGCCGAACATTTGATGATTGTTGATCTCGAGCGCAACGACCTAGGCCGAATCTGTGACGTGGGCAGCGTGCAAGTTTCCGAGATTGGCTATGTGGTGGAATTGCCGCAGCTCTATCATCGCGTTTCGCGCGTCCGTGGCACCTTGCGGGCCGAGGTCGGCATTGCCGCGTTATTGCAAGCCACGTTTCCCGGAGGGTCGATTACCGGTGCACCAAAAGTGCGGGCGATGCAGATCATCGCAGAACTTGAGCCGTGGCCGCGTGGCCCGTATTGCGGAGGGTTTGGTTGGTTTGGTAGCGCCGATGGCGCGGTGGCACTGGAACTTGCGATTGGTATTCGTATCGGGGTGCTTACTGCAAACGCGCTGCACGTGTATGTCGGTGGCGGTATCGTCGCGGACTCGGACCCACGTGCCGAGGTTCGCGAAACCGACGACAAACTAGCGGGCTGGCGGGCAGCACTGCAGCAATTACGGTGAAATTTCTAAACCGACAAACGTGACTGCGGCGCCTTCGACGGGAATTCCGGTAAATGTCAGCGCATCGCCGACGGCCGGCGTTACCACCACGTCGATGGTGCCAGCGGCGACGCCTGCCATGGCGGCGAGACCTTCGGTGCCGGTTGCGGTGACTTCCCACGTAATCGCATTGTTACCGGCATAGCGCGTGATTGCCAACGCTTCGGGTACGGCGACAACCGTGGCGCCGCTGTAGGCTGCGCCAACATTGAGCACCCGCGCAAACACGGTGCCTTTGTCGGCCGGCAAGACAAAGGCATTGTCGAATAAAAATTGATCGTACACCGACGTTGCAACGGTAGGAATCAGCACGGTTTGGCCTGCTGGCACCAGCGAGGTGATGAAGTTGGCGTGGCTCGCTTTGACAACCGTGGGCGTTGTTGTCGGTGCTGATGCAAACGCGAAGGTGCCGTCAACATCGGAAGTTGTGCTCAGGTCGCCATAGGTGATTGTAAACCCATCAGCGCCCGTGCTGGCGCAGCGCACCGGAAAGCGCAAATCGGTGGTCAGGCAAACTCGACCCCGGGTGAAGCCAGCGTCGATACTGCCGTCGCTTGGCGGCGCATCCACGCCGCCACCGCCACCGCCACCACCGCCACCGCCGCCCGGCACACATGGTGATTCCGGCGTGCATAGTGGCTGCGAATCACAGCCAGTGCTGATCGCAATAATTCCTAGTAACGCCGCACCCGCCACATACTTAATGTCCATTTTGGGATGCTAGCGCTTTTGCTACGCGGTGCCAAAGAATCTGTTGATGCGACCGCCGCCATCGGCGTGAAGCGCGCGATTCCCGTGGATTATGCTTTGGTTTTGGCGGCTTTGGCCAACTGCTTTTCGCGCCGACCTTCTTTGATAATGTCGATGAACATCAGGCCCACGCCAACCACCAACACCACGTCGGCGATATTAAACACCGGCCAGCGATGGGTTTTCCAATGCCACAATACAAAGTCGGTAACCGAGCCAAAGTAAATGCGGTCGATCAAGTTGCCGATGGCGCCGCCAACGACAAACGCCAAGGCCCAATGCAAAATCTTCTGGTCATCTCGCGAGCGCTTCAACATCCACAACATGCCGGCACAGGCCAACAAGCCAACGATGGACAGTAAAACCCGTGCGCTACCTTGGCCGGCAAACATCGAAAATGCCGAGCCCAGGTTCATCGACAATTCCCAATCCCAATAGCCTTCGATGACCGTGACCGGCTTGCCGTAACACACGCGGTCGGCGATGTCGTACGGCACGATACAGGCCGCGCCGGTTTTGACATTGTTGGTCGTGGGCAGCGAATGCCGCGCCCAGATCTTGCTGGCTTGATCGGCAGCAAGCGAAAGCACGCCGACCACCAGCAAGATGATCCACTTATTGCGGCTCGCGGTTGCGGCAGCAGGCGTTGATAAAACTGCGTCGCTCATGGTCGATCCTTTGAGTTAGTGAATACCTTTGGCTGCCAACGCGGTCGCGCAACGTTGGCAGACATCTGCTGGGGAAACCGCTAGTGCATCAAAATGCTTCCAGCAACGGTCACATTTTGGCCCCGTGTGAGCCGCAACGGTCACGCTGGCTTCGTCGCTGGCCACCACCGTCGCTGCCGACACGATGAAAATGTCAGCAAGTTCAGAGAGATGGCGTTGCAGCACCTCAAGATCCGCAGCCGGCGCGTGCAACGTAATCGCTGCCGCCACCGATTTATTCTTGGCGGCGCGGAACGGTTCGAGGGCTTTGGTAACGCGTTCACGCCATGCCAACAGAATGGCAAAATCCTTGGCCAAGCGCGATTCTGGCGCAAACGATGATCCGGCAGGAAAAATCGCCAAGTGCACGCTGCTTGGGTCGCCTTTGCGTTTCGGCAAGTACTTCCACAAGTCTTCGGCGGTGAAGCATAGCACCGGCGCAGCTAACAGCGCGATGGCGCGTAGACACTCGTACATGACAACTTGCGCGCCGACGCGCGATGCTGACTCGGGTGCATCGGAGTACAAGCGGTCTTTGGTGACGTCGCTGTACAGGGCCGAAAGATCGACGGTGACAAATTCCACCAACAGGCGATGCACCACATGGAATTCGTAGCGTTCATACGCTTCGCGCGCGTTCCACACCAGCTCATCGAGCCGCGCCAATAAATATTGGTCGATGGCTTGCAGCGTCGCCGATTGCCGGGTGTTGGCATCGGCGTCAAAATCTTTGAGGTTGCCTAATAAGAATCGCGCGGTGTTGCGCAGCTTGCGATACCACTCGGACAAACCGTCGAGGATGTTCTGCGAGTAGGTGATGTCGTTGCGGAATTCGGTGGAGCCGGCCCACAACCGAAACATTTCGGCGCCGGATTTTTTGATCACCGCATCGGGCTCGATGTAGTTGATCTTTTTGCCTTCGGCTTTGGCTTTTTCGATCGAGCTCTTGGAATACGGCGTGCCGTTTTCGTCGAGCACAAAGCCGTGGGTGATCACGGTTTTGTAGGGTGCTTTACCTTGCGCGCCGAGCGACGCCAACAGCGAGCTGTGAAACCAACCACGATGTTGGTCGGAGCCTTCGAGGTACATATCGATGTCGCCGTGGTCGGTGGTTTTGCTGGCCATGGCCAACCACGACACCCCGGATTCGAACCAAACGTCGACGATATCGCGCTCGTGCTCGAATTGTTCAGGACCGGCGCCACAACCACTGCACTTGGTGCCTGCTGGGACTAACTCCGTTGCAGTTTTGGTCCACCAGGCATCGGCACCTTCGCGCATGAAGATATCGGCGATGTGATCCATGGTGTCGGCTTCGGCGTGTTCGGTGCCGCAATTCTTGCAATAGAACGCTGGGATCGGCGTGCCCCACAGGCGTTGCCTCGATAGCACCCAGTCAGGTCGATTTTCGATCATCGAGTAGATGCGGTTTTCGCCCCAGGCTGGAATCCATTCGGTAGCGCGGATCGCCGACAATGCCCGGCTGCGCAACTCGGCGTGGTCGATCGAGATGAACCACTGCGGCGTAGCGCGAAACAAGATCGGGCCTTTGCAGCGCCAGCAATGTGGAAAGCTGTGATGCACTTTGTCGGTGGTTGGATTGAGCAACGCACCGAGCGCAGCTAAGTGGGCACTGATCAGCGGATTGGCTTCTTCGGTCGATTTACCGGTTAGCTCAATGCGATCAGGTGCGGCTTGCCCCGCTTCGAACGTTCGCGCGTTCGCTCCATTTCCTGGGCCACCTTCGAGCGCGATGCCTTTAACATAGCGCCCAGCGTTGTCGATCGGTGCGTAGGCTTCAAGCCCGTGCGCCATGCCAGTCCGATAATCGTCGGCGCCATGACCTGGTGCGGTGTGCACCAAGCCGGTGCCTTGTTCGGTGGTGACATAGTCGGCAAACCACACTCGGAACGCCGCATCGCTGACCGGCGTGGCGATAAATGGATGAGCGTAACGTGCGCCTTCGAGCACACCAAGGGCATCGTTGGCAATCGCCAGCCACTGCGCTGGGGCGGGT
>JAGPDK010000498.1 GCA_018057605.1 Kofleriaceae bacterium
AGTTGCGAGTTTGCCGACGATGACAAAGCCCGCAGCGCGCACCCGTTGGGTCAACCGATCATCGATCGGTAGATACGGCAAGCGCGTGGCTTTTGAACCAAACCGCGTAGGAAACTCGCGCGTGAAATTAAGGTCCTTGATACCAGTAGGCACACCCCAAAACGGTGGCAAGCGGCCATGACGGCGGCGCTGCTTGTCATGTTGCCGGGCCGCCAACAACGCTCGCCAATGACCAACAGTGACGAACGCATGCAAATCATCGTTGAGTCGGTCGATCCGGTCGAGATAGGCGCGGGTGACTTCTTCGCTCGATACCTCGCCATCGGCGATCTTGGTGGCCAGCGTCACCGTGCTGCATGCTAGAACTTCGGCGCTCAGAGATGCCATGATGGTTGGTGTAGCATGCCCGTCATGGCCGGCGTGCCGGCAGCGAATACGCATGCCCCCTCGCCACGAGATTTGGTCACGCCCCACGCATGGAAGTTCTCGCCACGTTGCCGCGACTTTGCCTGCAAATTCGGGGTAGGTCGTCACCATGACCACACTGCTTTGTGTCACCTGGCGCCCCCCCGGCGACCCAGCCGTGTTTCAAGCACGGGAACCAACCGACGCCGAAATTGCCACGCACGCAGCGGCGCTAGCGCAGGCCTACAACGATCCGCACAACGCACCGTTGATGGGCAATACCGAAGCGATGTCGAGCATCGATGTGGTTAGCCATTACACCACCATGAACGTCGCCGGCGCGCGGCAATTTCATTTGCTGGTGAATAACAGCCTGGTTGGTGACGCCGATCTGCGCAACTTCGACCCACTGGCGCAGACCTGCGAATTCGCGTTTATGATCGCGCAGCGCGCGACCCAAGGCCGCGGATGGGGTACGCGCTTCGCGTTGATGATTCATCATCTTGCCTTCTCGCGGCTCAGCATCGAGCGGATCTATGTTGCGATCGTGCCGGCTAACCAAGCGTCGCTACGAGTTTTCGAAAAGTTGGGGTATCGCCTCGATGCGAGTGTAGCCGCGCGGGCCAGTGCCGATGACGCCAGCGACATCACCATGGCGATCGATCGCGCCGATTTTCTGGCCGCTCACCGGCTGCAGGCAATCGAAATCACCCCGCGCTAACGACTTCATCCAAGTTCGCGCTACACTACGGGCGTGCGCAATGTAATCAATTTGGCAAGCGTGGTAGCGCTGGTGACAACCTTAGGCCTTGCCACCATGGGCACTGTTGCACGAGCCGATGTTGCCGTACCAAGCGGCGCGCACCCGCGCATTGTGCTCGACGACACGCTCAAAGCAACGTGGAAAAAAGCTGCGAAGGATCCTACTTCGGTGGTGTCACGCATGATCGCCAAATGCGAAGTCATCGGCAAAGATCCCAAAGAATACGACCACGACGTGTACATGTCGTTCACCTGGGCGACGTCGATTCAAAATTGTTTAGTAGCCTGGGTTGCAACCGACAAAGCTGCGTATGCCACCACCGCCATTCGCTATTTCACTGCAATTCTCGACGATCGCCAAGAATTGGGTGACGGCAAAGGCGGCGACGAATCGATTCGCCGCGATAGTGGCTACCCGATGCGGGTGATGGGCCCGTACTCGGCCCTGGCCTACGATTGGTTGTACGATTTTCCAGGCATGACGCCGGCGCTCAAAGCTCGGGCGCGCGGACGCTGGAAGGTTTGGACCGATTGGTATCTTGAAAAGGGCTATCATGCGCGCGAAGCTGCAAGTAACTATCAAGCTGGCTTTCTGCTTGGTGCAACGCTCATAGCCATTGCCCAAGGCGATGAAGCCGGCGCGGCCGGCACCCAATTATGGCGCACCGTCGTCGACGATCTTTGGGGCAACGACATGGCCAAGGCCTTGCCGCCTGACGGTGTGATGGCCGGCGGTGATTGGACCGAGGGCTGGCAGTACGCGCCGCTTTCTATTGCCGAATACGCCTTGGCCGGACGGGCGCTGCAGCGCTTTGCGCCCGTGCCCAGCGGGTTGGCCAGCTATTTCGAACAAGTGTACGATCGCCATGTCGCCGCGCTGGCCCCGAGCGGTCAAACGTTTGCCAACGGAGACACCGAAGCACCGACCGGCAATATCGACGTCAGCATGCTGACGTTGGCGGCTACCGCGATTAGTGATGCCGCACTGCCCTACCGCCAAATGGCTATCGAAGAATTGCGCAAACTCAAGCTGCGCTTCGACGACTTTGTGCTCTTGGAAGCGCTTGCCCTCGACGGCGGCGTGCCGGCACGTGCCGGTGCCAATGATGATCTGCGCAACACCAATGCAACCTGGCATTTGTCAACCGGCACTAGCACGCTGTACGCGCGTACCCAATGGGGCAAAGATGCCATTTGGACCGCGATGAAATGCTCAGGCATCGGCAACGTAGACCACATGAACTCCGATGCCGGCAACGTGGTGATGTCGCGTGGCGTTGACGATGTACTCACCGACCCATCGCCGTATGGCACGTTGTCGACGCTCACCAGTAATGCCCCGACGGTGCCGAGCAAGAACTTTCCGGCCGACTATCCTCCGGGCCAAGGCTTTTGGTCGCAGGAAACCGGTTGGAAATGGGCGCATCAAATGGGCAATGGCACGGTGTTGGCCCGCTGCGATTACGCCGATCAATTTCGATTTCGCGAAATACCAAGCGACGTGCCAACTGCGCATCGCGATATTATTGTCGTACCAAGCCGCGGCGGCACGGACGCGACGATGATTATCCTCGACGAAGCGGTGAGCAATGACCCTAAACGCGACCTGCTACTGCGCTTTCGCTTAGTGCCGAAGTTGCAGCTCAAAGGCAACCGGATTACCGCCATCGTCGGCAAGTCGAATTTGGCGCTGACCACTGTGACCGCAACTGGCAATCCGGTGGCCAAACTGGTGCCCTCGACGCTCAAAGACTGTTGGGGCAAGACCGTTACCCGTGGCAACTGCGACGCTGCTCGTTATCCAGTAACCGACTATCGCTTGGCGGTGCCGGGCCCATCAATGCAGGCACTGCATGTGCTCACGGCAACGGGTGGGCCGGCACCAACCGCCACCAAACTGGATACCGTGGGCGGGCGCGCTGGCGTGCGCATTGATGACCACGCCGCCGTGTGGGGCGATGGCAAAGCCGCGGTGCTGAGCTACCAAGTGAGCGTGCCGGCGACAACCGGCATCCATGTGATCACCGATGCGCCGCGCAACGCTGTGGTGACCGCGGTGATGGCGGCTGGCAACTGTACGATCACCGCACGTGGCGACGCCGGTTCAGCATTTAGTAAACCGTTGGTATTTGCCCTCGATGCGGAATGCAAGCTAACAGCGGATGATGCTCGACGGCCAGCCATCGGCAGTACCAGGCAAGCGCGTAGCAGCGGCAACCCAACTGCGGCCGCGCACTCGGCCACGAACTCGGCCACGAATGTCATACCGCCAGCTAAAGGCGCACGTACCGGCTGCTGTGATGCGCACGCATCACCGACGAGTAACGCGGCCCTCGCCGGGTTCGTTATAATCACACTTTGGCTAGGCAACCGACGGCGTTACTCCACGGCACCTTGCCAAAACCAGCGCCGCCGCCCACGATCGTAGTACACCCACAAGCAGTCACCGCGCCGAGTCTGGGCGTAGTGATACTCACGGTGCACATCGCTGGCCCACCAACCGCCCGACACCACATAGGGGCCGGCAATTCGCACCACGGCACCATGCTCCAAGCTCGCGATTAGCCAGCCATCATCACGCACGCTGGTGGATTGCGAAGGCAACACCTGGGCCCGGCGATGAACCCGACGCACCAACGGCCGAATCGCCCGCACCGTCGGTGCCGCGACCTGGGTTGCCACAATACGTTCCCAGCCAAAACTGGCTTCTGGCAAATGACCGGCACGTAACACAGCACGCACCACGGCATCTTCGCCCAACTCGGCGCGCAGCCGCGCCAACGCTTCATTGGCAGCACGCAAATTGCGACGCGGCGCTTGCGCAAACAACGCTAACTGTTCATTAGTCGCCGCAACATCATCGGCCCACAACCGAATTTCGCTCACCGGCGCAATCGGTGCAGCCACGCCGCTGATGCGTAAATGCACCAAGCGCGCGAGCGCTGCACTGTCCAACGTTGCCGCCGCTGGCTTGATACATTCAGTTTGCAACTGTGATTGCGCGACCGCGAGTTTTAAGCGCAGCTCAACATACAGCGCGGGTACCGCTCGGCGCTGTATGTTGAGCTGTGCTTAAAAATCTCGGTCGCGCAATCACAGTTGCAAACTGAATGTATCAAGCCA
>JAGPDK010000079.1 GCA_018057605.1 Kofleriaceae bacterium
GCAACACCGCCGCTCCGTCCGGATCCCGGACGTCCATCCGAAAACTGTGCGTCAGCGTTGCTACCCGGGCTGCCAAGCCAGGGTCCGCGCTGGCGGCGAGGCCCGACACATCGGCCATAATCTGACCGGCATTGACCGCTGGCAATTGATGCGAATCGCCAAGCAAAATCAACGCGGTATCAGGCGCCAAGGCATCCAGCACTGCGGCCATCAATTCAAGGTCAATCATCGAACTCTCGTCGATAATCAGCGCCCCGAGCGGTAGCGCCGCGCGGGTTATCGCGCGCTGCTGCCCGGGTTTAAACGCCAACAAACGATGCAGCGTGGTCGCCGCCGGCGGGTTCGCCAACAATACTTGCTCGACGGCATTGGGCGCTGCGATGCGGCCCAGTTGCGCGGCGATTACTTCACCTAACCGTTGCGCGGCCTTGCCGGTCGGTGCCGCCAACGCGATGGGCCGCCCATCAAGCTGGGCCAACACGCGGACCACCGTCGCAGCGACAGCTGTCTTGCCGGTACCCGGGCCGCCCGTGATGATCGTTAACCCGCCAGTTGCGGCCGCCCGCACGGCGGCTATTTGTTCATCGGACAAGGCCGGGCTCGCAGCGCGCACCAACACGTCAGCTAAGGCCGTGTCGATTGCGGCCGCATCAAACGTGCGCAGCTGCCCGAGGAGTCGGCCGCGTAACCCTTGCGCAACGCGTACTTCGAGCCACCGCGCGCGCTCGGTATATAACGCATTACGATCGACTACCAAGGGTTGGCGGTCGGCGCCCGAGCCAATCATCGAGCCAAAATGGCCCTCGGTAATGTGTTTCAAGGCGCCCCGTACGTCACGAATTGCTACATCAAGCCGCGTGGTCGCAACAAATTCTTTGATCACCGCATCGAGCCCGTCGAGCGGCATACACGTCGAGCCTTGACGTTCCGACACCATGATCGCCAACACCAGGATCGCCAAGGCACTGCGATGCGCGCCACCTTGCGCAACGAATGGGTACATCGAAATGAGTTCTTCAGCGAGATACAATTCTTGTTCGCCCAAGTCACAAGCCACTGCGCTCGCGCTAAGCCGACGAAAAATATCTTCGCGACCAGTATCGGCAACGGTCAACGCAGCGCGCACTGCACCTTGGGGATGGAGCCGGATGCGTTTCACGATCGCAGCTCCCACTGCCGCTGAGCGGCGGCCAAAGCATCGCTAGTGAGCGTAGTTGGCACAACTAAGCCGTAGCGTACAAAACAAAACAGTACGCCCCCGATGCGTTGGGTGGGCGTCAACATGCGAGCCACCGCTGCGTTATACACGGCTGCTTGTAGTCCATATTTTGCATTCACTTTGGCCTGTGCGGCAGCGAGTCGCGCGGCACGCACGGCAATCGCTGCGGGATGCGTCGGCTCGACGTCACAGTCCAAGGCTGCCGTGGATGGCGCTGTAAATGGCGACGCAGCCAGCACGCCGACATCAAGTACGTCAGTTTTATAGTCAACGATCCACAGGGTTTCGCCGTCCCAACTCACCACCGCATCTATCGCGCCACGGACAAATCGATGCGCCCCAGCGGGAAACCAAAATTCTACCTCGGCCGCAAGATGAGCCGCTTGACTCAACGCTGGTAGTCGCTGCGCAGCATCAATGACCAGCGGTTGGCTCAACATACGGTGAGCAATGAGCAACGCATGTCGCACATGTTCAGGCGCGGTGATACCCCGCGCCGTCGCTGCGTACTGTGCCGCTTTGGCCATCAACGGTAGCGATGCGAACGCGTCGCTGTCGCTAGCAGGCTCAACGCAACTGCTAGCAACGTCACCACGCTGCATGGCCACGATCGCTTTTTCCAGGACATCATGCACCAACAAACCGGAGGCTGCGCCAGGCGGTAACTCATGCGCCGCCACTTCGATGCCAGACGTCACCTCGTCGCCAACTTCTTTCTGACTCAACAACGCGCCGTCGATCACGGTGGCCTCGCTGGCTTCGGCCGCCGCGAGTGCTGCAGCTTGGCGCGCTAGCTTGCTGTACGATAACAATTCTCCGTGAGTTTGCCGTCGCGGTAGCGTCGGCGCGGCACCGGCCATCCATGGCATCAGCGTGGGCGGCGGCAAACTCGGCAACGCCGCTACCACCTGCAACGCTGCGTCGCTCAACTCGCCATCATCGTGGTCGCCCGACGTTTCATCTGACTCGGCATCGGCATCGGCGTCGGCATCGGCGTCGCTGCCTCGGCCTGCAGCGGCGGGTACCGGAGCTTCCCCCACAGCTGGCTCGGCCTGCGCAGCTACAAACCGCAGCAACCCACGCGCCGGTGAATCTGCTGCAGCACCGGCCAATGCCAACAATGGCTGACTCAAACAATGATACGCGGCATGCTTAGATAGCTTGGTGTATTGTGGCAGGTACAACCTGATTTTAGCGCGCGTCATAGCGACGTAGACCAAGCGCCGATTTTCTTGATCCGCGTCACGATCAATCAACGCTTTGACTCGCTCGGATTGTTTGCCCACCGCGAGTTGACGCTTGTCGTCATCGTGATAGGCGAAAACCTTGACAAAAGTCGGCGGCGCCGTGGCACCGCCATACAAGAACACCACGGCGGCTTCGAGGCCTTTGGCGCGATGTACCGTCATGATTTGCACCGCTTCGCCGTCAGTCTCAATTCGCTGCACGTCCATTTCGTCGTCGCCCGAGTCAGCGCCTGCACTGATCCAACCACGCAACAATTCGCTGACCTCGTGAAACTCCATCGGCCGCGCGGCCGTGCATTCGGCCAACAAATCGAGCACATGCTGGGTATTCACCAACGCACGCTCAGGGCCACACAAAGCAATCGTACGGACTGCCATGCCACTGTCTTCGAGCAAACTATGAAACAACGCATCAAAACGCCGCGCCTGCGCAAGCTGCTGCCAATGGGTCAACAGTGCGTACAAGGGGTGATGATCGGGCGCAGCGCCCAGCTCTGCTAGCTCGTGCCATGACACCGCAAAGTATCGGCTGCGCAACGCGCGCAGCCGAGCGCCTCGATCGCGCGGCCGCGCAATCGCATCAAACACCTCGCTGAGCTCGCGAGCTTCGCGGGTAGCGAACAGCTTCTCTTGTTGCTTGCGCGACGTTGCCACCCCACGCGCCGCGAGGAGTTGCGCGATGATATTACTCTCGGTGCCAGAGCGGGTAAGCACCATGATGTCGGACGGCCGTAGCCGCTGCGCCACACCATGCTCAAGCCAAGTCAACGGCGCCGCAAGCAACCGCGCAACTTCTTCGGCGATACCAGCCGCAAAAAAATCGCGCTCGCGGCTAACAGTTGATTTGCCTGTTGCCGGGACTGGAGGCTGCATCACAAAAATCGCAGGCTCCGCGGCATCGACGGTGACATGCCCCGCGGCACGACTCGGCACATCGTAGGTCACCGCGCCACCGAACAGCGGGGTGGCCGTACCAACTCCGAGCAGCAAGTTCACGCCATCGACCAATTGTGGTGTCGAGCGAAAGTTGTCACTGAGCACCACCTTGATGGCCCCGGCCTTTTCCAGTTCTTCGCGGGCCGCCAGATATACCGCGACATCGGCGCCGCGGAATGAATAGATCGACTGTTTGGGGTCACCCACGATGGTCAGCCCGCGCGCATCTTCGTGCATCCAGATGCGCCGAAAAATATTCCATTGCAGGTCGTCGGTGTCTTGAAATTCATCGATGAGCGCCCACGGCAACTTGGCGCGAATGGCCGACGCCAACGCATCACCACGTGGACCACTGAGGGCCTCCCACAAGTGCTTGAGCAAATCTTGATAATCAAATTGCGCGAGTTCAGCTTTGTTTGCAGCCATGCGTTCAAGCGCGCGCGGCAGCCACAACCCAACCAGATATTCCTCGAACGTTCCGCCCTTCGAAAGCGTCGCCAGCGCTGCGACCAGCGTCGGATACGCAGCGATTGCGGTTTTCGTAACCGCCGCGGTTTTGGGCAAGCTGAACCAAGCAGCGTCTTGGATCACCTCTGCCAATGTCGCAACCAATTCGAACTCAACAATGTCAGGCTGCGCGACCAAAAGTTTGACGGTTTGACAAATTGTATCGAACCGCGAGCACGCTGCTTTGACACTGTTACCGTTCTTAATTGTGGCAATAATATGCTCCCACGTACCGTCGATACTGGCGGTCAGCACTGTTTGTGCCGCATCGAGCAACGCTGCTTTGCTCGGCAGCAAACGTAACGCACAATGGCCCAAGCGCGCGCAGCTCAGCAGCAGATCGCACAACGCTTCAACCGAACCGCCCTGCGCTAAATATTTTTTTAGCATCTGGCGCGACTCAGGATCGCGGGCGAGGTCCTCGCGCAACAGCGCATAAAACGCGACTTCAAATGCGGCTGCGTCAGCGATGCGCGTCTGTTCGAACAGCCGACCGGCGGTGAACGCGTCTTCCACCAACATACGTTGACAAAAACCGTGAATTGTAAAAATAGAGGCTTGACCAAAATCGGCTCGGGCCGTTGCCAGTTGCGCTCGCACGGTGGGCGTAATGTGCCACGCCGGACCTTCGGCGGGCCGTGCAGTTGCGCTGCTACGCTCGACGGTATCGACGATATTACGAATCCTCCGCCGCAATTCCTCCGTTGCTTTTTCAGTGAACGTGACCAACAAGATTTGCGCCAAGGTTGCGCCTTGCTCGATAATCAAATCGACGACGCGGTGTTCTAGAAAGAAGGTTTTGCCAGTGCCAGCAGAGGCTTCCACTACAACCAAGCGATGCGCTGCGGCAGGTAGCTGCGCTGGTTTGGGGTAATACGTGTCGAGCGTCGGAGCCGCGACGGGTTCAGTCATGGTCGGCTCCCCAAGGATGTTCGCCGGTCAGAAGTTCGACCATCGGAGCTAGCCGGCGCTGCGCGATTTGCACAGCACTCGCCGCGACCGCAGCCCCGCGGCGCAAACCCACATCATTGGTCACAGGGCCATAACCAAGCAACGGATCGAAATTGTCTTGCTTGCGCCCACCTGTACCGCCGTACGGCTTGCCACTCAACGCGCTGTTCAATTGCTCGAACGGCAAAACATAAGCATGGTCTTGGGTAAGCAACTCGGTCAGCATCGCGGCAACGAAGGTGTGCGCGGCACCCGGCGACCAAGCGGCGTGCTCCACGCTACAAGCTTTACCATCTCGGTCGACCAGCAAGTGGCGGTGGGTACGATGTTGCAGCGCGGTGCTCTGCTCAGCAACGACACTCAGCATGAGGTGATCGATCATGCCGCGTAGATGATCAACCGGGCGAATACTGCTGGCACGAAAAAACACCGAGCCGTGCGCTGGCAGCAACAATTCGGTGCTGCCGACCAGGCGAATGCGTTGCCGGCGCCCAGCGATCGAGATCTCCACCGTCGGAGATGGCAAAAGTAACGCCGAAGCAACATGGCTACGACCGAAAGCATAGCGGTACACAGCGGTAGCACCCGCGTCCTTGGCAGTTTCAAGTGCTTTGTGCCAAGCCTCCAACATCGTGAGGTCGCGATCGGCGCTGGCCTCGGCAAATACCCCAACCGGCGCTTGGCCTTCAAGCGTCCGAACACGGACCAATTGTTCATACAAGTCTTCGAACCTGCGCTCGGGATGGCGCAGGCTTTGCTCCATCACCTCGCGTAAAATCACCGCGCGGTCGAGCCTGCTATCAGCGAACGGCTCATTGATGCGCGCTGCAACTTCGGCATCATCATCGTCGTCGCGATTATCGCGCATTTCAAGCACCGCTTGGGCCCAGGCTTGCACCGGCGACTCCAAGAATTTGCGAAACACCGAAATATTCAAGACCCGCTCGGTGATCGCCGACGCGCCAACCGATGCGCTGGCCGAGCTTGCAGCTGCGCTGGTGCCATGATGCGCACCTGCAAAAAGCCCCAACGCATGCCGCCACGCTGGTCGCGTGTTGATGACGCCCTCCGCCAATGCACTTTCGGCCGGAATCGCCAAGCCAGCGGCGCGGAACTGGGCCCGCAGCATCGTGCGCAACTCATCGGCCCAACGCAACCGTGCATCATGCGTCAGCGCAGCCTTGGCGGTGTCGACTTCCGCCCGAAACCCAAACATCGCAATTTTGGTAGACAACAATGCCAATGTCTCGGCACTGCTCGCAGCGCCAACATACGGCGTTAGCGCGTCACAAAGTTCGAGCAGCACCGTCGACGGGCCCAAGCGCTCACCGGTAGTTTCATCTTGGGCAACGTACGACAACGTTACCGATTGCGTAGCGCACTGCAACGCTTCGAAAAATGCATAGCGGTCGCGTTCTTTGTTTGAAACGTCGCCACGCGCAACTCGTGTGCGCAAATCCATCGTGGCCGATCCTTGCCCCGCCGGAAATTGCGACTGGCCCAAGCCAACCACAAACACGTGGCGAAACGGCAAGGCCCGCATCGTGCCCAACGGCCCCACCATGACGCCAGAAATCAATAACTCCCCTCGATCGCCACGACCGGCACCAAACCAGCGCTCGACCCATGCCTTTACCTCGACAAAATCCAACTCGCGGGCATCGGTGTGCAGCTCAGCCAAGCCTCGCAGTGTGGAGTTCAAAGCTTCGAGGTCGCGGGCCGTAGCCGGGGTTGAGGCCACCAAATACGCCGCAACGATCGTTTGTAGCACTTCAACCCAACCGGCTAACGTGCGGCGCTGCACCGCTAACCACGTTGCATCGCCAAGCAGCGACCGCGCCAACAATGCGAAACTCGCAGCGTCGGCGGTTTCTTCACCTTGCAATTCATAAGGCGCAAACGCGACACCCTCGACGACCAACGGCCCTCGGCCGCTGCGCAATCCCGTGGCAAAATTACCCAACGCTAACCGTCGAATACCGTGGTCCCAGGTAAACACTGGCACTTCGGCCAAATAGGTGTGCGCGTGGTCGCTGGCGTCGCGGCCATGCACAATACCTACGCGCTCAGTCCAGGCGACCCAATCGCTGGCGACAGCATTGGGGAAGCCGGCGATGACCAGCGGGTGCGTCATCACGCGCAACATGTCGCTGCGCGCAAACCCCGAGCCGGGTAGCGCCAATATCGCGAGAAGCGCATCAGCTGCGCCACCATTTTTACCAAGCGGTGCATCAACCAGATGAAACGGCACGCTGCCCGCACGTTCGAACGCAAACGGTACACCAAGAAAATATCGTTCGGCATCGGCGCCAGCTAGCAGCACCGCGATGTCGCTGGCATGCAGCGATGCGTCGTTGCGCAACATGTCGCCAATGGTAGTACCGATGACTTCGAGTTCTCGACGTCGCGACGGGCACGCCAAAATCGCGATGTCGGTTGCACCAATACCGACAGCCTGCGCCGCCAAGCGTGCGGCCTGTGCGTCCACCGCTGGTTCGATGTGATGCCGCCACAATCGCGCTCGGGTATCCGCGAGCAAGTGGTGAAGCGGTTGATTCGGCGCAGGCATCCATGGCTCACCAAACGCATCAGCAAAATCACCGTCGGTGGCATCGAGCAAGGCGCTAATCGTTTGGCGCACCGGGCTGCCCCACAGCGCGAGCGGCAACGGATCTCGAGTGCTGGCCTCGACCTCAATGGCTGCGTCAGTTGGCACCGCAGCAGTCGTCCCAGCCACGCGACTAGCGCGCCGGCCACTCGCGTCATCCCAAAACTCAGCACACGGATTCTGCAGGTACACCGTGACCTCAGTTTTTTCGCCGAGTTCGCGCAACACTTCGAGCTGGGTTGCAGCCAAATACGAAAAACCAAATACCGCCAACGGACTGGTCAACACCGGAGCGGTACCGCCAAGGCTGCGCCGCAGCGATGGCAACATCGGGGTTGGGGCGACGGCAAGGGTGTCGCCAACCGGCACGGCAGCTCCGGTACCTCGAAGTTGCTGCAACGCAAAACGATACAAGCTGCCTTGCCACGCTGCCATCGACGCCAAGGCTGGGTCGATGGAATCATCGGCGATACGCGTATCGTTGGCCCACGCCCGCAACCACTGCGGCCGAGTTTGCGCGTAAGCCCAATACCCATCGGCGAGGCGCTCAGCGAGTTGGACCCGCCGTGCTTGGGTCGCACTGGCGTTACCTGCGGCCATGTATTCATGCAATGGCGCAAGCATCGGCTCCGCCATGATACTTGGCGATGCCAAGCACGACGCAATCGCCAAACTCAATTCATGTCGAGAAACCGGCACAAGCGATGTCGCGGCACCGCGTTTGCCAACCACCGGCGCCGCATACGTTGCAGCGATGAATTGTTCAAACCCAACAAAATCCAGTCCGACCGCAACGCCCCGGTTGACTGCAATGCGCTGTTGCAGCCAGTGACCAATCACCCGATTACCGACGACAATCGTACGTTTGCTCGACGCAAAAGGCCCCAGGTGAGCAGGCAATCCGTTGCACAACGCATCAGCAAGGTTTGCGATGTTATCGCTGTGCACCACTCGAAGCATGCGCGCGTCGGCCTACGCGCCGCTCGGAACAAGCAAATTCACGACGTTCGCTACCATTTCAAATGTTGCCGGCAACCGGCCAACGTTTTCACCGTCGAGATCGATCTCGACGCGGGCCCCGCTTTCGATCGGCTCGGCCCGCACCGTGATGGCGCGACGCGACGACACTTTGTCCATCGTGAGGTGACTGCCTTTGTACAACCGCCGGCCCGAGGTCACCAAATCGGCGAAGCTCAGGTCGCCCATGCAGATAACATCGAACTTGCCGTCGTCGATTTCAGCATGGGGGGCAATCTGCATGGCACCGCCAAAGTACTGACCATTGGCAATCGCGACGGTGCTGATCGTTGCCTCCACCGGTGCACTGGTATTTCCGTCGAACACCAACGCCACCCGCTGATTTTTGTAACCCAACGTCGCACGCGCCGTCGCTACAAAAAACGATAGCCGGCCCAAGCGTTTGCTCGATTGGTTGACCAGCCGATCAACTTCACCCGACACGCCGAACGAAGCGATGTTGATAAACATCCGCACGGCTGTTTCGCCGCCAGCCGTTGTATAGGTCAGCCGACCGACATCGCAACGCTTTGCCTTGCCTGCGGCAATGACCTTCGCGGCGGCAGTAACATCTTGCGGCAGCCCCAACGTGCGTCGAAAATCACCGCCGGTGCCATACGGAATCACCCCGAACTGAGCGTGCTGCGCTTCTGGCAAAACCTTGCCATCATCATCGAAAAAACCATTGATGACTTCATTAATGGTGCCATCGCCACCAAGCGCAATGACTTGATCTGCACCACTGCGCAACGCTTGCCGCGCCAACTCGGTGGCATGACCCGGCGCATTGGTAATCGCTTCATCAAACGGCAACACCCGGCCGATCGTGTCAGCCAAGTCCGACCACTTTTTGCCCGCGGCTCCGCCCGACGAGCGCGGATTCACGATTATCACCGTACGCTTAACAGCCACGCCGCGACTATAGCGGAACCGTCTCACAGCGTCGCCGCTCTAGCCGCCCGATTGCATACGAGATCACCTCAGTACATCGTCGATACCAACTGATACGTATAGCCTGTGCTCGTATACGCATCGGCGTTGGTCCAGGCCTTGGCGACTGCGACACCAAACCGAAACGAATTCCAGCCCCAAATCAGCAATGTGCCGCCCACGCTACTGCGCGTGCCTGAAATCTCACGGAGCGTGCCGTCGGTTTGTTTATAGCTACCGTCAGTCCATGAGTGCGCCAGATCGAGTGAGACTTGGCCAATCGGCGCAACCGATGCCCGAACGCCAAAGCCACTTTGGTCCATCGTGCCTTCAAATTCCAAGAGATAACCAACCCCAAACGAAACCGCTGCGATAGGCAGCGGGATTCGCCCGGTCAGCGACAAATCGAGCTCGGTTACATCGCGCTGAGCCTGTGGGGCCGCTTCAATCGTTGGCGTCGCGCTACCTTTGCGCAAGCTCGACGTCACCGACACAAAGTTGAAAAGTTGCGCATAGTCGTCTGAAATTTGCTCGATTCGCACCAAGCCAGCAGGCACGTTGCGCTGGCTAGCGGAAGGCGCCCACATAGTTGCATCGTCATCGGTGATAATTTGGCCGAGCAACGGCCGGCTCGCTGCGGTTGAAGGTCCGAGCCCCGCGGCACAACCGGTGGCGAGACAAGCCAAGGGAACAGCAAGATGCAACCATCGCATACTGGTCCAGGTTCGCAAAATATGTTGGCCCAGTCAAGACGCAGGCGCGGTGCGCAACCTAATGCGTTCAGCGAAGCATCACCGCATCGTGCCCCGACCAGCGACCGACCAACATCGCATTGCAGTCAACACGTGTTGCGGGGTAGCGTGCGCCCCGAAGGATACCCAATGATCGACGTTACCGAACTTGCTGCCAAACTTATCAAACTTCAATCCAGCGCCCGCGGCGACCGCATGGCGCTACCGTTTACCGATGTCACCGAGGTTCACCAAATCACCTGGTGTGAACCCAATGAAAAACAGTTTCGCAAATTCGCCGACCTCGAAGACGTCAAAGCCGAGCTCGGCAATTGGCTGCCGATTGGCAAAGTGGATGATCAATGTTTGATGGTGGCCCGCGCCGCACCGCATCGCGTTGCCGTGTTCATGGAAGATTTTTGGGCCATTGCCGACGACGTGCAAACATTTTTCGGCACCGACGTTCTAGCCCGAGACGAAAAGTCAGCCGGGCAAAAACTCGAACGAGCACTCGACCAAGCCGAGAAAAAACTTGAAAAAGAAAAGCCGGCCGAAGCCCTGCCGATCCTGACTGAAGCCTTGCGCAACTACGCTAAAGCGCCAGATCCAGATCGTGATCAAACGTCGAATCTCGAGGAACTCATCGCCAACACTTGGCATTGTTTGGGCTACGCCGCCCATGAAGCTGGCGACGAAGATCTCTCATTCAAAGCGTATACCCACGCCTACGCCTGGGGCAATTTGGTTTCCGCAGCCAATATTTTGCTCATTCACCTCGATGCCAAGCGCTATCAACAAGCCATCGACGGTGCCAAAGCGCTGCTCAAAGAATTTTCACGCAAAATTCCCATCGACGAAGAATCCAGCATTCGCAGTCGGTTGATCCTTGGCCTGTTGCACCTCGGCAAAGCCAAAGATGTGGAAGCGGTGTTGACCGACTATGTTGGCAAGTCCGACAAAACCGAACGCAAAGATTTGCTGCGCGTGTTGGCCGAGGATTTACCTGAACACGGCTTCGCACCGCATCTTGAGCTCGCCAAAAAACTGCTGAAATAGTCGCCTAAGGATGCCGTACCGTCGCGGCCGTTGCTGGCACCTTTGCCGCAGTGCAGCGCATCGGTTGCGGTAACGCATCGGCCGCAAATTGTAACTCGGCGGCTAAATCTGCATCGTTCGGCGCTGCACCGAGCAGTGCCACCCGCGCGGCCTCGGTATCGTGCTTCGACAACCACAGGTTCACAGCGTTGGCGTACGCCACCCGCCGGTTGTAAATGACCGTCGGATCATGAGCCTGCGCACTGCGCACCAGCGCGTCAGCCCCCGCCATATACTGCGTGGCCGCGCCTGCTAGGTCGTTCGCGCTGTGCGCTGTCTGAGCCGCCCCGAAGAATTTCGACGCGCTGGCATCCATGCCATCGCCACTCACCATTTGCATCCCGCACATGGCGTACCCAATGTCCCCTTCAACAAGATACGGTTCACCGTGCGCCGACTCTTCGGTCGCAGGCGCTGCAACCGGCCGCGGCGTTGAGGCGCCACAGCCCTGCGCAACTACCAGCATCAACCCTACGCCCAGAGTTACCCGTTTGTTCATCCTGCGACATTAGCGCAAAAGCGATGCAAGCGGATCCGCCGTAGCTGCGTGCGTGCGTTGACAACCTTGGCCTCGTCCCTCGAGCGCCGCAGGCTCAAGTCTTACCTAGCGCACGTCCGTTTGGTTGAGCGACGCAATAAACCTTCGATAGATATCAGGTTGCAGCAAGCAGAAAAACTCGTTTCACATGTTCGTGCACTTGTTCGGTTGTCCAGGCCGGGTGCCGCGCCCGTTCCGCAGCTTCGCGTAGCGCGCGCGCGGACCAGTACAGCTGTTGGGCCTGTGCCAAGCGCTGCTGCGGGGTCATGCGCCGATAAATCTCAAATTGCACGATGGCAGGTTACCATGAAAGCTCAGCGCGCGGACCAAGACTCGGAGCGGCGTTCACCCACGATTGACCAACCGACCGGTTGGATCGGCGGTGCGCACGGCCGAGCTCGGGAACTTGCATAACAAACCCGGTGCGAGAACTGCCGCGCGTACGTTTCAAGCAAGATCGCGTCAGTCAGGTTGCGAGGTCAAGCTTATGATAATCGTAAAGCACTGTCCGGTACGCGGACATTATGTCCAACCACCGGACAACCGAGGCGCGTTGGTAATCGCGGGCGGTCAAAATCAAATACGATTCTCTGCGGTGATTTGTAAAAGATCGCAGATAAGCGAAGCATGAGTTTACCGCGCGAAATATTGCCTGGTCGCTTTTACACCTTGACGCGGCGGTGTGTGAACCGCATGTTTTTACTGCGGCCCGACGAGTAGACCAACAACAATTATTTGTACTGCCTGATTTTGGCGGCGATCCGTTTCAACATTGTGATCATCGCGACCTGCGCGGTTTCCAATCATCACCACACTACCCTGCTCGACCGTGATGGCCGGCTGCCGGAGTGTGTGCATTACTTTCATGCGTTGTTGGCAAGGTGCCAAAATTGTTATCGCGGCCGCTGGGAGAACTTTTGGGCCAGTGGCGGGCCATCGGCCGTCGAGCTGGTGGCGCCCGAGGACATCGAGCGCGCCGTCGTGTACACGTTGACTAACCCGGTGAAGGATTTCCTCGTCGCAGAAGTGACGCAGTGGCCCGGCGTTAACAGTTGGAGCGCCTTGCGTGCTGACCGTGCCTTGACCGCGACGCGGCCGCGGCATTTTTTTCGCAAGCGTATGCCCGCTCGGGTCGAATTGAAGATGGCGGTGCCGGCCGAAGCGGGTGTCGGCACCCACGCCGAATTCGTCGAGCGCGTCGCCGCGCAAATTGCCGCGGTCGAAGATGATTGCCGCCACGTGCGCAATACCACCGGCCGCCGCATCTTGGGCCGGCGCGCCGTGTTGCCGCAGTCGCCGTTTGATTCGCCGACCTCCTCGGCCTCGCGCCGGCAACTTTCGCCGCGCGTCAAATGCGCCAACAAATGGCGCCGCATTGAAACCCTCACGCGCAACCGCGCCTTTGTCGCCGCCCATCGTGACGCTCGCCTAGCGTGGCTCGCTGGTAAATCGCACGCCTTCCCGCCCGGTACCTGGGCCTTACGGCACTTGGTCAAGCCCGACGCTCGCGCAGTCCCTATCGACCGCGCCACCCAGTTCGCCGACCACGACCTGTAGTCGCCGCGCCCCAAAAAAAATCCGCCTCTCCGCCGACGTTCGCAGCTCGCCTCGTCGGCGCTAGCATTTTCGGCCCTGCACTTTCGGCCGATTTTGCGTGGAATCGACTCTGCAATTCGCTCCGTTTTGACCGCGTTCCGCTGCCAAATCCGCGAGCCACGTGAGTTTTGGCGGGCCGTGGCGGGCCGCGCACCGCCAAGCGCAGTGTGCGCGCATAACAAACCCCGTTCGGGATCTTCCCACCCGCAATCGCGCCTTCGTCGCTGCGCATCGCGAAGCGCGTTTAGATTGGCTGGCCGGCCGGCCCCACGCCTTCCCGCCCGGCACCTGGGCCTTGCGGCACTTGGTCAAGCCCGACGCCCGCGCCGTCCCCATCGACCGCGCTACCACGTTCGCCGACCACGACCTGTAGTCGCCGCCCTGCCCAAAAATCCGCCGCCTCGCCCGACGATCGCTGCCCGCCTCGTCGGCGTCAGCATTTTCGGCCCTGCACTTTCGGCCGATTTTGCGTCGAATCGGCGCTGCAATTCGCTCCGTTTTGACCGCGTTCCACTCCAAAATCCGCGAGCAACGTGAGTTTTGGCCGGCCGCGCACCGCCAAGCGCGGGGTGCGCGCATAACAAACCCCGTTCGGGATCTTTCGTTCGGGATCTTTCCGAGATCTTCGATGGTCGGGATTTCTCAGTCGCGGTTACCGAATATCAGAATACATGTACTCAAGGATGAATTTTCGATCTTGCTTTCCCATCGAAAGACAATAGGTCTTTGATTCCACTTGAGACACTAAATATAGGTGAGGTAAATCAGCCGACACGTAGACATCGGTATCCTTAATCAATCGGCTGCGCCGATTAATCTTTACATTGGAACTTGCAAAGAAAACATCAACGATGTTTTTCGTATTCGAAAAAAATGGTGATCTAGCGACAATTGCTCGAGTAGTAGCCCTATTCAGTTCGGGACCGGTCCAAATTGGACAGGGTTTGTGTCGAGGTTGTTTCCGATATTCAACGCTTGCAGGGCTTATAAGTGGGAGCGCAGGTATCGGACCTTTTCTGGCGCATGAAAAGCATACAATAAGCAACCAACTTCTTTTCATTGGAACTTACTCCCATCTGCACATCGTAAGTATCGAGTCATTGTGCTTGCCGAATTAGAGTCGAAGCTTGATGTGTTGAACAAAGCAGGATTAGTTTCAGCTTGTGCATCCATGATTGTGCCGGGCCTATGACCAACCCCCAATAGGTGACCAATTTCATGCGAAATAATGGAAGTCAATGCATCAACCCGGGAACTAACACTATCCAATGTTTCCAAATAACTCTTGATTTCACGACTGTTTAGCAAGACCACATTGCCAACACATCCTCCTTCTTTTGCACAATCTTGACCTTCCAGACCTGCGACGCGTGCTTGACCAAGGATCGAACCAGCCTGCGGATCTTCCTTTGCGTCATTCCATTCACGAATTGTTTGATCCAACGTAAATGCTCGCCGTGGCCCGTCTGGACGAGCCCTGCCGCGAGTGCGTAGCTCGCGCGGATGGACAAACAACTACAAGACATTCAGCGACAGATGAAACAGCAAACGCGGGGGCGAATGTGGCGGCC
>JAGPDK010000499.1:0-1372 GCA_018057605.1 Kofleriaceae bacterium
CAATTTGAAAATTTTGTGTCAGCCAAAAAGCGCTTGAGTATCGTTGTGCCGATTGCGTTGCTCGCCATTGTGTTCTTGCTTTGGCAAGCGTTGGGCCGCATGAAACCGGCGTTGCTCGTGTTCGTAAATATTCCGTTTGCGGCGATGGGTGGCGTATTGGCGCTCGCGATCCGTGGCATGCCGTTTAGTATTTCGGCTGGCATTGGTTTCATCGCGCTCTTTGGCGTGTCAGTGCTCAATGCGCTGGTCTTGGTGTCGACGGCGCAACAACTCCAAGCTCAAGGCGCAACGCCGCACGACGCAATACTTGAATCGGCGCGGAAGCGATTGCGTCCTGTGATCATGACCGCGCTGGTTGCTGGCTTGGGTTTTATTCCGATGGCGATCTCGACGGCACCCGGTAGTGAGGTGCAGCGGCCGCTGGCAACCGTGGTCATCGGCGGATTGGTGACTGCCACCTTGCTGACGTTGGTGGTGTTTCCCGCATTGTACTCGTTGGCGCATCGCGGCCAGCGCAGCAGGTTGGGCAACCAGGGCGCTGCGACTACGTCGAAGTAGCTACGTTCGCCATTTGTCGTCAGTGCTTGTGCCGGTGATGCACATCCGGCGCATGGTGATGGGCGTGGCGCAGCGGCGTGTGATGGTGGGCGTGGCTATGCGGTTGGCCCGGCGCAGGCGCAATATCGTGCGTATGGCTGTGCTGGTGATGCTCGTCGTGGGTGTGCATGTGTTCGTGCGCCATCAACTCGTGTTCGTGTTCATGGCCATGCTTTTCGCGAAGCAGCAGCGCGACCCCAGTGGCCATGACTGCCATCGCGGCAATGGCGTAACCGCTTGGACTGTTGCGGAAGATCGCAATCGAAGCAAGCGCGCCCATAAACGGTGCGGACGCAAAGTAGGCGGCTTCGCGTGCGGCACCGACGAGGCGCAGTGCATACGCATCGAGTACAACGCTCACGCCGTAGCTGCACACGCCCAACACCATTGCTGCAATACCCCAGGAGATGGCGGGCAACCCTTCACGTGCAACGACCAGCCCAAGCAATAGATTGATCGTGCCAGCGGCCAAGGTTTTGACCCGCACGATCGCAAACGGATCGCGTAGCGATAAGCGCTGGGTAAGATTGTTGTCGAGCGCCCACGCTAGGCATGCTGCGCCGAGCAGCCCAATGCCGATGGGGTCGGCTGCAAACTGTCCAGGCTCGACGCGCAGTACCGCTGCGCCGCCAACGATGAGGACGACTGAGGCAATCGCATACCGGCCAACGTGTTCGCGAAAGACCAGCGCAGCGACCACCACAGTCAGCGGCGCTTCGAGGTTCAGTAGTAACGAGCCGGTTAAACCGCTGACCCGCTGCAAGCCGAACAACAT
>JAGPDK010000499.1:1472-4284 GCA_018057605.1 Kofleriaceae bacterium
AGGCAATCGCATACCGGCCAACGTGTTCGCGAAAGACCAGCGCAGCGACCACCACAGTCAGCGGCGCTTCGAGGTTCAGTAGTAACGAGCCGGTTAAACCGCTGACCCGCTGCAAGCCGAACAACATGAGAATCGGCCCGGCAACGCCGCCGAGTAGCACTACACCGAGCACCGGCATGCGATCGGACCATTGCAGCGGTGCTTCAATCTTCGACGGACGCAGCATCGAGTACGTCCACAAACCGACCGCTGCACCGAGGTACAACAGCCCCGCTAACACCAACGGTGAGATATCAGTGAGCAACCGCTTCGCCAGCGGCGCCGAGATGCCGAACAATGCAGCGGCCAGCAGGCCATACATGGCACCACGACGCAGCGACGGCTGGCTGGGAGCGGTGGCCATGGCTATTCTAGTTCTTTGCTCACATACGGTCGGGCTTGCACGATGTTGAGCTGATCTCCGACGAAGACCCATTCGATGTCGATGGCAGCTTCACCCGGGAACGCTTTGACGATGCGGCGGCCAGCGCGGCCGAGCAAGCGGGCTTGCACGGCCGACAAAATGGCTTGACCAGGGTTAGGGTTTTTTACCGCGCGTACGCCGCCCTGCGGGTCGGTGACTAACATGGTGTCTTCGGCACTGCGCGACACCACCCGTAGTGCGTCGTTGTGAAAGTTGTAAAGCAGGATCTCCGGTACCTTTTTGCCGTCGACAACGCTCATGCCAAACCCTTTTTTGGCATTGATGGTGAACGTGGTTTTTTCCAATTTGTCAGTTGGATGCGCGGTAATCATGACGCCAGCCGAGGTTGCTTTGGCAGCGCGTTGCACCAGGATTGCGCCGTACACGCTGCGTTGGTCGATGCCGTAAAATGCGCGCTCGTCGAAGGCTCGCAGGTTCCACACGCTGGCCCACACCTGTTTCACCGCCGCTTCGAGGGCCGCGCGGCCGCGCACGTTGGGCATGGTGTCGTACAGGCCGGCACCGTTGAAGCCGGGCAAATCTTCGGCGTTGGTCGAGCTCCGGATAAAAAATCCGGGTAGTTCTGTCGCGGCGGCATCCGATGCAGTGCCCGATGCAGTGCCCGATGCAGTGCCCGATGCAGTGCCCGAGCCTTCGCCTGATCCACCATGGGCCCCAGCGCTCATCCCGCTGCCAGCTTCGGCAGGCGGCACAGGCACCGGAACTTCGCCGTACGCGAGCACCGTTGCATTTGCAAGAATGCCTGCTTCAAGCTGGTCGAGTAACGCAGGATCGAGTGGTGCATCTACAATTGCTTTGCGCAGTGCGGCGAGCGCAGCCTTCTTTTTTCTGGCATCTTTTAGTTTCACTTTATCGTCGAGGAATGCAGCGATTTTTTTGTCGATGCCATGGGCGAGGAGGTGGGCTTGATAGTACGAGATTGGAATAGCAAAGCCTGGTGGCACTACAAAACCGGTAGGTTTGCGGCCGACAATTTCACCAAGGTTGGCGGCCTTGGCACCAAATCCAGCGACATCACCAGCGCGGAGTTGATCGAGTGGACGCAGATCTAAAATCGTTAGGTCGGCTTTGGGCACCACAACTTCGCGCGCTTGGGTTCGTTGGTTGTCGACGGCAGCGATTTCGTCGACGGTGGCTAGCCGTAGCTCGTGGCCGCCGGTTTTGGCGTCAAAGAACACGGTCTTGCCGTTGAGCGCTTGATATGTAGCGAGTGCGCCTTTGAGCCCAACGCTTGGGATGCCCCAGGCCCGGGCGCGTAGGCTAACGTGCGATAGCGGCGTCGAGAATTCCTCGGTGATGATACCGGCGACCGGCGAAACATCCGATAATGATTCGTGAATCATCACGACATCGGTTGGTTCGAATGCCAGCGCATCTTCGGGGGTACCAGGAGGCACGATGCGCAAGGTGCCAACCGCGGTGCCGGTGGCGAATGCTTGGTAGTTCGCGGCTTGGTACAACGCATTGTTGAAAATGACCGGTAGGTCTTTGATGGTTTTGGCCATTTTCTCCTGTCGAGCGGAGTCTGGCCGAAACGCAACTTGGTTGCCGAGATAGAAGGTTGCTTGCATGCGTTTGTAGGCGCGACGTACGTGCTCGGCGGTCATCCGGTCACCGGCCCAAAACGCCATCGTCCATTTGTCGGCGCTGAGGTGATGCACCAAATAACACAGCGCGAACTCAGGCTTTTTGTCGCCATAGTTGAGGTCGAAGACTTTTTTGCTTGCGGGCGTCAACGGAATTTTGAGCAGTTCGTTGAAGACAAAGTCTTTGTGCACCCGGTAGACGTCGACGTCGAAATAGTAGATTTCGTCGCTGCGCAGGTCGAGCACAAACTTGGTGAAGCGCTCGCCACCGAGCTCCTTGGAGTAAGCCAGCATGGTTGCTTGGTCGCGGATCTCGGATGTCCACAAGCGCCGTGGCGGTGCAGCGGTGATGGGCGGTTCAGGCTGATTATCGGTGCTCGGTCCGATACGCGCCGCACTGCCGTTGCCGACCTGCACCGCGGGTGGCGGTATGCGGGCGTTGTCGTGAGGGTTGTCTTGGCAGCCGACGGCAATCGTCGCAGCTACCACGCCCAGCGCCCATGCTGCCATCAAAACTGCGGTGGGTTGTTGTGTCGTCCTCATGCTGTGATGTCTCCAACCTGAACGTGTCATCGCTGCGTTGCCTCGGCAGCTCCCATGTTGCAAGTTGCGTGCGGCACAGCGACAATACCTCAATGATGAGTGCGAAATTGGGCTGAGCGGAGGTGTTCGTGGCCGTAGTCTTGGATCCGAGGTGTGGTGCGGCGAGGTCCGAAGGGCGGACGCTAGGACGACTCGCTTA
>JAGPDK010000500.1 GCA_018057605.1 Kofleriaceae bacterium
TGGCGCAACAAAGCTTCGAGCGTCGAAGTCTCGGTGACGGCGAGATCGGCAACGGCGGCATCGGCTTCGATTGGTCGCCAGCCCATGGCGGCGAGTGCCCCGGCAACTTCTTCGAGCAGTGGGTGTCGGCGGCCGGCGAGGGCAGTGCGAATTGCACCGGCCGGCTGGGCCACGGTGCGCACCCCGGTTTCGGCATTCCAGCTCAGCAACAACATTTCGCAGCGTTCTCGCAACTCGACGATCAACATCTCGCCAGTTTTTTTGCCAACACCTTTGATGCGGGTTAGGCCGTGCAGATCTTCGCGGGCAATCAACGCCGCGATATCGCGTGGCGCCGAGCCCGAGAGAATGGAGGTCGCGGTCGATGGCCCGACATTTTTTGCTTTGATCAGCAAATCGAACAGCGCGCGTTCAGCGTCGTCGATAAATCCGTACAGGGTGAGCTTGCTTTCGAGCGCATGGGTGAAAATTTTAAGCACGGTACGTTCGCCCAGCGCGGGCAGGGCTGCGAGCGTGTACGCCGAGCACGTCACGGCATAGCCGACGCCGCCGCAATCAATGATGACCTCGGTACCGTCGCGGTCGACCAATGTTCCTGCAAGCCGGGCAATCATGGCGCGCCTCGTCGGGTGCGGGCCGCTGCCGACGGCTGCGTTGGCTTGGCTCCCGCTGCGCTGGGTCGACGCAACGCTCGGGCGGCCACCGGTACGACGGTATTCATGGTGGTGCGGGTGATCACGGCGGGTACCATGCGCGCCGTGCGCGGGCCAGTGGTACGGGCGTGGGTAATCGCCACCGCAAGTGCGTCGGTGGCATCGGCACGTGGCAACGAGCGCAGCCCAATAAAGCCTTGCACCATTCGAGCAACTTGGGCTTTGTCGGCGCGGCCTGAGCCGGTCACCGTCTTTTTTACCAAGGCAGGTGCGTACGACGTGACGGTAAGTTTGGCTAAGCCGATGACCGCGAGGGCCATGCCACGGGCCTGCGCTAACGCCAACGCACTGCGCGGATTTTGATGGGTGAATACATCTTCAACCGCGACCACCTGAGGCGATAAGTCGTTGAGCACTTCGCGCAGCGCCGTGGCAATTTCGCCGAGCCGCTGCTCCATGGTGTGATGTTCGGGCGCGGTCAGCAGCCCGCATTCGACGTAGCGCAACGAGGCGCCGGTAACGTCAATGACGCCGTAGCCGCATACGCGGCTGCCTGGGTCGAGTCCGAGAATTCGCACCAGCCTACCCTACAATGCGCGGATCATCGACGCGAGATTTGAAGACGCAAACCTGGTTGCCGGCAGAATTCTCAACAGCCGGCCATGTTGTTGTGGGCGGGCGGGCATGCTGGTCCAAGTTTCCGTCGGTGTCAGCCGACGTGTAGGTGCGGCACGGCGGGCCGCAAGGGCAGGACCACGCACGTGATCGAGGCGGGGCGGCTCGTTCGCTGGCCAGATCGCTAGCAACTACCGATGGGAGGCTGTTATTGGCGTGGGAATTTGTCCGGATTGGAGCGAATTACATGATTGAAATCATATGTTTGATAGATTTTTCGTCAATTGCGTCGAATTTGGTTGTGAAATGACCTCCGATCCGAATAGCGTGCGCTCCTCGCACTGACTTTTGGAAAGCAATCATGAACACTCGTCTCTACGTTGGTAATCTCTCTTTTAACTCCACTGCTGACAGCATCCGCTCGGTTTTCACCGAATTCGGAAATGTCGACGACGTTCACTTGGTGACCGATCGTGAAACCGGTCGCTCGCGCGGCTTCGCATTTGTCACGATGAGCAACGCTGAAGAAGCGACCAAAGCCATCGCTGGCACCGACGGTCGCTCGGTCGACGGTCGCCCATTGCGCGTTAACCAAGCCGAAGAGCGTCAAGCTCGCGGTGGTGGCGGCGGCGGCTTCGGCGGCGGCGGCGGTGGTCGCGGCGGCTTCGGCGGCGGCGGCGGTGGTGGTGGTGGCGGCCGTGGTGGTCGTGGTGGCGGCCGTGGTGGTCGTGACGGCGGCGGCGGCGGCGGCGATCGCTGGTAGTCACCCCATTGCGTGACGTGCGTGCGTAAGCACGTACACGGACGTAATTAATTTTGTAGGAAGCAGCGGTTTAATCACCGCTGCTTTTTGCTTTTTCGGGCGGACGCGTGTCGCACCGAAATGGCGCGGTGTCGGTTACTTCCGTGCGCCGATCGCTGCGCTGATCTTGTCGAGCATGGCGGCCGGTGTGTTTTTGCGTTCGATATCATGCAGCGCGGCACGCCCTAGTTCAGTGCCATCCGCGGCCTTTACAACAACCTCGTCGCCGACGGCTCCATTATGAAGCACATTGACAGTGAGCCCCATACTCTTGAGCTCGGCGACCAAGTTGCTATTCTTGACGGCTTCTTCGGCTAAGCGCTGCTGATTGTTCGGGGTATCCATCACATCTGTCATGGCATTGTAAAACACATCGACCGCGGTGATGGCGGCGGTGCTAGCGCCAGCCGCTGGCGGCGTTGGCGTTGCGGCCGTTGGTGTTTCCTGGGCTGTAGAGCCGCGCTCAGGCTGCGGAGCCGACGCCGACGTGTGGCCACAAGCGTTCATGCCGAGTAGGGTGGCGCCCAGTAACCCGAGTTCGATGCAGCGTCGCAATGATGATTTCATTGCGACCAGCGTAACACGCGCGCGCCGCTGGTCGTGGTTAAGGCCGCGCGCCAAAAATAGCGGTGCCGATGCGAACATGGGTTGCACCTTCGGCAATCGCAAGTTCAAAGTCGCTGCTCATCCCCATCGATAGGGTCGGCATCGCCGTGCCAATGTGCTGCTGCAACGAATCGCGCAGCAGGCGCAGTCGACGAAAGATCGCTTGGGTTTCGCCGTCGGACACGTCGGGTGGCGGCATGGTCATGAGGCCATCAAGCCGCAGGTGCTGGCACCCTGCGATTGCGGTAGCGACCGCCACCGCAGTATTTTCGGAGATTCCAGATTTACTAGCTTCACCACCTAGGTTGACTGCGATGAGGACCGGCTGCTGGGTGGTACAGCGCGTATTGAGTTCATTGGCCAACTCAATGGTGTCGACCGCGTGGATAAGCGCTACGCGCCCGGCAATCATGCGAGCTTTGTTGCGTTGTAGATGGCCAATAAAATGCCACTGTGGCTGAACTGCATCGGTGGCGATCTCGGTTTGTTTGGCCAGTAACTCCTGCACGTAGTTCTCGCCGATGTGTTGGACGCCGGCGGCCAGTGCGGCGCGAATTGCTGCGGCCGGATGTTTTTTCGCAACTGCAATAATGTGGACACTTTGCGGGGCCCGGTCGGCGCGCAGCGCGGCGTGGGCGACACGCGCTTGAATGTCCTGCCAATTCGCTGCGATATCCGTCATTGCGGCTGACCTTTGGTGAATTGCGCTATCACGCCCACCGTGGCCAAGGCCGCGACCACCTCGGCCAGCGGCAAGCCGATGACGTTGGTGACTGAGCCGCGCACTTGCCGCACCATGGCTGCACCAATTCCTTGTACTGCGTAACCGCCAGCTTTGCCGCGCCATTCACCACAAGCGACGTAGTCATCGATCATCGTGGTCGCCAGTGCGATCATTTCAACGTCGCTCGCTACAGTTTCACAAATCGTCTGGCCTGGCACTACAATCGCAAACGCAGTCAAAACCTGATGGGTGTGCCCGGCCAAGCGTTGCAGCATAGCGCGCGCGTGCTGTTCGTCGTCGGGTTTGCCGAGAATCTCGCCATCAAGCGTGACCGTGGTGTCAGCTGCGAGCACACATGCCATCGGTTGCCGTGCTGCAACGACGCGCGCTTTGGCGAGTGCCACGCGCGCTACGTACTGCGCCGGTGTTTCGTGGGGCAGCGGCGTTTCGTCGATATCGGCCGGTACAATTTCCAGCACCACCCCGACCCGTTCGAGCATTTCCCGGCGCCGTGGCGATGCTGACGCCAATAGCAGCCGTGGGCCTCGGACTTCACTCATGGCTACCTATACTGCATAAAGCCCACGACACAAAGCCGCTCGATTATCCAAGCCACATTCCCTGCTACGCATTACGTGAGCGCGACTAGCGAGTGTCCCGCAACGGCACTGCCGTTCGACGCGCGGATCGTCCGTTGGGTCTCGTGCTAAACAGAAATGGGCAATGAATGATCCAACGAAAACGCGCGAGACCACGCGCGGTGGGTTGAATGCCGGCGACTTGTCGGCGGCAGAAGGGACGGGCACGTCCCCAATGCTGGTCACTTAAGCCCAATCGCACGAAACCATCAGTAATTTTGGTTACTTACTCGGACCACGGA
>JAGPDK010000501.1 GCA_018057605.1 Kofleriaceae bacterium
TCACGCTCGACTCGCTGGCAGTCCTCTCTTTCACCGCCCTCGACAAGCTCTACCGCACCGCGTCGTGCGTCAACACCTTGCGGGCCATCGACGGAACCCCCAAAGGGCGCATGTTGGCGGTCAAGACCATCGGCGCTTCGCCGTTGGGTTCGCTGGTTCGCAGCTTCGCGTCGTCGTCGGCGTTTATTTGGGACGGCAAAACTTTCGCGGCTGGGTCCGACGACGAAGGCACCGGCATCAATCGGTTGAAAGTTCCCGGTGCCCTCGGCCGCCAAAATCTGTTTCCGTTCAACACCCATTTGGGCAAGTCGGCGATCGACGGCAAGCGCGCGCTGGTGCTCGACTATGATCTCGACGAGAATCCGTTTTGGATTCGCAAGATCCACGACGAAGTGCGGGAACTCACGCCCGGCCTGTTTTTTGGCCCAGCGATGTGGAAGGGCGACCAAGGTCCCAAGACGCTGCTGTGGTTCGCGCTCGATACGCGTGGGCGTTGAGGCGCGGCTGGCCATGACTCACATTTTGATCACGGGCACGTCTGGCAGCATCGGTGCGGCCCTCGCCCGCGCGTTTCGCGAGCGCGACCCGAGTGCGGCGCTTACGCTGCTCGACGTCAGCGCGGCGGCCTCCGAGGCGCTCGCGGCTACGCTTGGCGGTGCGGTTACGGTCGTGGCTTGCGATCTCGCCAACGTCGACGCTGTGCCCGCCGCATTGGCGCTGGCGTGCGAGCGCCATGGCCAGGTTCATGGGTTGGTCAATTGTGCGGGGTTTATGGAAGTTCGGCGCTTCGATCGTCTGCCCTGGGCCCGTGCCGAGGCGCTGCTGTCGGTCGATCTCGTGGCGCCGTTGCGCTTGATGCACGCGGTTGTACCGGCGATGATCGAGGCCGGTAGCGGCTTCGTCGTCAACGTCGCGAGCATGGCTGGTAAGGTGACCTTGCCTGGTTGTGCATTCTATGGAGCGGCGAAGGCAGGCCTTGCGATGGCCTCTGAAATTGCCAGGGTTGAGCTGCGATCCGTTGGGGTCAAGGTCGTTACCGTGTACCCCGGTGCCGTCGCATCGCCGCTCGAGTCGAAGGCGCGCGATCAATTTGGCAGGACGTTGATGACTCGGTTGGTTCCGACCGGCGACCCCGCGGTCTTGGCTCGGAAGATCGTCGCTGCGGTCGACGGTGGCCGGGCGCGGGTCGTGTACCCCGGCGCGTACGCGCTGGGGATGCTACCTGTCGCGAGCCCGTTTGCGTTGCGGTTTGGTCCGGCTGCTGCAGACTGAGAGGGTAGTTGCCCTCGCTCGCCACTGCCGATCAGGTACGGCAAAGTTATCGCCATTCGCACCGCGTAAACGTGCATAATCAAGCAGACCAATCCAGGAGCATCTATGCGGTCTATCGCGAAGTTGTTGACGTTTTTTAAGATCAGCTTGATTGCGCTGTTCGCTTCGTGCGGCCAGCCCAAAGCGTCGCCTGCGGACGCGCCCGTCGATGGAGCGGCACAGGAAGCTGTCATCAACATTAATGTGAATGTTTTCCTCTATTCCTTCGATACCGCGCCGCAAATGAGCGCCACATTTAGCGATGCCGAAGTTGCGGCGGCGTTTGCCGAAACCAATCGCATTTGGGACCTCGCAAAAATTAAATTCCATGTGCTTGCCATCCAAAAGCTAAATTTCGATGCAAGCAAATTCCCTGCAGGCAGTGATGCGCTTGATGCCGAGGGGTCGAAGCGAATGTTATCAACACTTGCGCCGCCAAGATCAGGTGACGCGTGGAACGTCATCATCTTTCGGAAATTCTTTTCAGGCGCGCCTGGAGCTGCGGGTCTTTACCTTGCGGGTATCGGGACTACGCACTACACGGAGATTAACGGTAAGGGTGAAACGCACTACAATATCCTAGCGCACGAGCTGGGCCACGCACTCGGTCTGGAGCACGGCACCGATCCTACTAATCTGATGACACCCGGTATGCCGGAAATCGCGCTGAACCTGGACAGCGCGCAGATTGCCACGGCTAGAGCGCAGGCGGTGATCGGTCCCTTTGGCATGAGGTAGGCGGCAATCGCGCTCAAGCACCGGCGTGAGTTGAGTAGGCTTGGCACCCGGCTCGCCGAGATTGATTACAGGTACACTGCGACGGAGTATCGAGTGCATTGACTTGATCGTTGATGCCGAGTACGACGATCATCATGACTGCACCAGCACACGGTTCGCGCGATGTCGCAACTTGGATTCGCTATGCAATCTTGGCCGCTTTCGCTTGGATGATAGCGCCCGTGCTTACGCCGGTCCTGCTCGGCATTATTACTGCGGCGGTGTTGGAACCGCTACGCGGCCGCATGGCCGGTCGGTTGGGCCGGCGCGTCACCGCGGCGTTGGTCACCGTCTTGATCTTGCTGGTGGCGGTCGCGGGCATCGTCGTTATAGGTGGCCGCATCACGGTCGCCATCGAACAGATGATGGCACACGATTGGCAAGCTACGATCGATAATTTGCGCGCATACAGTGACGACGGCGCATTGCCCAAGTTATTCGGTGTCCAAGGTGGCGAGTTGAGAACGGCGGCGGCCGAGCTATTTCAAGCGCTCGCGAGCGGGATCGCAACGCTGGCTGGGCAGGCGGTCATGGCGGTGCCCGGACGAATCGTCGCAATGTTTTTGTACGCCGCAGCGTTGTACCTCACACTACGCGACGGTGATCAGATGCTGCGCTGGGCCGTGACTCGTTCGCCGTTTACCGACGCTGACACCTATTCGTTGTTTACCGAGTTACGTGGCACGATCCACGGTGTTGTCCTGAGCCTCTTGGCTACTGCGATCGTGCAAGGCGCGTTGACACTCGTTGCACTTCTAGTCTTGAATGTACCCGGTGCCTTCGCATTGGCAGCGATCGCGACGCTGCTATCGTTTATCCCGTTAATCGGCACGACCCCTGTGACCGTCGGCGCGGTCATATACTTGGCCGGCACGGGCCAAGATGGTGCCGCCGTTGCGATGGCGGTCGCGGCGATTGTCATTGGGCTTGCCGACAACGTGGTGCGTCCGTTGGTGCAAGGCAATGCCACCACCGGTCAGCATCCGCTGCTGATTCTGGTTGGGATCTTCGGTGGCATGATGGTGTTTGGCGTCGCCGGGGTTTTTCTCGGACCCGTCGTAGCTGCGCTTGCCGGCTGGTCTGCGCACCATTTTCCAATTCGGCGGGCTTCAATGCAGCGGCGGGGCGACGTTGCGGAATAGCTTCGACAAATTCGGCGCCGCCGTTTGAGCGCGCGGCCCGGCGATAACTAGTACCTCGCATCCTATGTTCAGTCAGGGTTTTTCCGGCTGATCATTCGTCACAGTTCTCTCGATTATTCCGCACGGTTAGCAACGCCTGAGGCCCTGGTGTTGACCGCTTGCTCGACCGTCGCGCCTGACACCAAATAGTCGATGCACCTCGCATAGTCGATCGGACCGCCAGTCCACTTTGATGCGTTGCTGTTGGCCGTAATGGCGAGCGCGGCATCGTGTAGCGCCACACGGCCACGCCGCTGGCCAACGTTGGTCGGGCGGGCCGGTTGCACGTCGATGAGACGATTACGATGGTCGTAAAAATTCCAGCCATGGGCATCGGCTTCGACTCGGCAGCCGCCTTCGTGCAGCAGCGTATGGTGGGCACTACACAACAGCATGAGATTCGCCAACGCCGTTGCGCCACCATTGGCCCAGTGCTCGATATGATGGCCGTCGACGTAACGGCTGTGCATGCAACCAGGAAAGCGGCAAGTGCGGTCGCGCAGCAACAATGCCCGCTTGATTGCGGCTATAATCGTGCGAGTTTTGCGGCCGACAGACAGCGGCTGGCCTTGCGCGTCGACGTGGGCAACCATCACGCCGGCGTCGCAGCACAAGCGGCGCGCGGTGGAGGCCGCGATGACCTCGCCGTCGGCCATCATGGCGAGATCCGCCGGTTCTGCTGAACCGTGCAAGCCGGCGTGCGGCACGGTGATGATGATTTCGACCGGAGTGCGCTGGGGTCGGGTGCCGCGAATGCGATCCTGGATAATGTCCATGAATGCATCGGCGCGCTGCTTGCCACGGTCGGCAAACGTTGGTGCTTGTGCGGTAGATGGTTTACCGGGGGTGGGTTCTGCGGGCGACGGTTCCTCGGGAGTCCGTTTCTCGGCAATCGGTTCTGCGCGAGTCGGTTCCGCGCTCGATGTGTCACTTGCAGCGTTGAGCGCAGTCCAAACGATCGCCGCTTCGTCGCTGGGCAGTACAACTTCAAATTTCACCATGC
>JAGPDK010000502.1 GCA_018057605.1 Kofleriaceae bacterium
GGTGTCGAGCGCGGTGGTCCGAGGTTCGTCGTCGGAGTACGGAGTGAGCTCAGTCGCTGGTGAAAAGCGTAAGGGTTTCGATCGTTTACGCTTAAGTGATCGGCATTGGCCACGTCCCCCGACCCAACCAGCTGCATGCACCGGCCTTGGCCCTTTTGGGTTCGCTAATACCCCATTGATTTTGCGATCACTTCATTCATGATTTCGCGGGTGCCGCCGCCGATCGGATACAGCCGCGCATCGCGATACAAACGTTCGACCAACGATTCGCGCATGTACCCGTAGCCGCCAAAGATTTGCACTGCACCATCACAAACGTACGAGCACGTATCGGTCGCAGTATTTTTGGCCATCGCTGCAAGCGCAAAAATCTGCTCGCCACGCAGCTGCCGCATCACGGCTTCACTGGTCAGCGCGCGTGCCGCAGCGATGCGCGATGCCATGTCGGCCAACCGGTGTCTTGTCACTTGAAAGCCACTCAGCGTTTTGCCAAATGCTCGCCGGGTCCGGCTGTAGTCGACCGCCTGCTCGTAGGCCAACTGCGCGATGGCAACGCATTGCACTGCCAGCATCAGGCGCTCGTTGGCGAAGTTCATCATGATCATGGCAAACGCCGCGTTTTCAGTGCCGATGCGATTCGCCACCGGCACTCGACAGTTTTCAAAATGCAGCTCGGCGGTATCACTCGCCCACCAGCCGGTTTTTTTGAGCTTCCGACTCACGGTGAAGCCCGGCGTATCGCGTTGAATTACCAAAAGCGAAACTCCGCCATGGCCGGCCCCGCCCGTGCGCACGGCCGTAGTAACAAAATCCGCGCGGGTGCCTGAGGTAATAAACGTTTTGGTGCCGTTCACAACGTAGTGCTCACCGTCGCGTTCGGCCCGCGTGCTGAGCCGCGCAACATCACTACCACCGCCAGGCTCGGTTACCGCCAAGGCGGCAATCTTGCCATCGCGTAGACACGGCTCAACAAATTTGGCCTGCTGCTCGACGCTGCCAAACCGCACAATCGGAGGCAACGCAATGCTGTGACTGCCGAGCCCAACCACGGTGCCCACGGTTTGGCCACGCCGGATCATCTCATCGGCTGCAACCAAGACATGGCCCAGATCGCCGCCCTGCCCACCCATGCTTTCGGGATAACCAATCCCTGCGATGCCAGCGCGTGCCGCTTCGCCGTACAAACTAACGGGGAACTCTTCCGCTTCTTCCCATGCCGCGCCGTGTTCGCGCAGATGCGCTTCGGCAAACCGCCGCACGGTGGAGCGAATGGCTGCATGATCTTCGGTTTCAAACCAATAGCGCGGGTCCATAACGGTATTTTGCGTCGGTTGCGGTAACCGCGCCAGGATTCCGCAGCACCAGCGCACGAAAAAGTGCAACTGCAAAACCCAACAGCGCGAGTAATCCCGGTGCAGCGTTCGTGTTACCACCTTGGGCATGTCGGGTCAGCCGCCAACGCCAAAGCAACTGCATCGTTCTCATCACCTTTCGTTTTTCGCGCATATGGGCGCCGTATATTTGTTTCACGACATCTACGGCTTTTTGATGGAAATGAGTCCAGATATCGTCGAGCTCATCGATGCCTTTGCCGATGGCGCGAACACCGAACTGACGCTGGCGCGTTTCGCGGGGCGCTTTGGCGACGCCGATCCAGCGCAGTTTGTCGACGTCTTAGCGGCCCACTTTGTGCTGGTCGAAGTTGAGCCTGACATTACCGATGTCGCTGGCGACGAAACCGAAGGCATCTGGCCGATGGCGGTGTTCAAAAGCAAATGGAATGTGTGGCAGCGCCGCGCCGAAACCTTGACACTGTGGACCGCCTGGGGCGATCGGCCGATTCAGCGCATCCTGCTTGATGCCGACGAAACTAAAATGTGGGACGCCTTCGACGGTGAAAAACGGCTGGCCGAACTGCGCAGCAAATTTGATCCGGCCAAACTCAAAGCCTTGGTGCTGCGTTTAACTCATAGCAGCGTGCAAGCATGCAAACTTTCATTGATGCCGGCCTCGACGTACGCCAAGCGACCAGGGCTAACGCCCAAGTATCTGGTGTCGACGATGCCGTATCCAAGTTGGCAACCGGGCCAAGCGCTACCCGGCACACGCGACGGTAATGTTTCGCCGACCGATTATTATCGCAACGACGTCGCCGACGCCCCGGCGCAGTTTGATCACCAAGAAACGACGCTTTCACATCTGCTGCGCGTGCCACACCCTGCGCTCAACGGGCGGACCTATGGTCAAGCCATGGTGGATGCGTTGCTGCAACGCAATTTTGTCACCGTGGTTCCCGGCGCGCGCCCCTTGCGCGTTGCAGAGATTGGCGCTGGCTTAGGTTACGTTGCCCACGACGTCATCGTGCGGTTACGCGCACTCGGCCACACTGTCGACTACACCATCCTCGAACTGTCGCAAACCTTGGCCGAGGCCCAAACGCAACGGGTTGGGACCGATGCGCGTTGGATCATCGGCGATGTGTTAGCGACCGAACCACCGACGACCGCTTTCGACATCATTTTATGCAATGAGATGATCGGCGATCTGCCAGCCGAACAACATGTGCGCGCCGATTTAGGCCTGGCCGAAGATACTGGCAGCGTCGATAAAGATAAATTACGGCTATTTGGCAAAGGCGCCGAGCTTGCCGCCGACTGGAATGTCAATTTTGATGACGCGCCTGAACCCTTCTATTTACTCACGGGCTGTTTTGAATTGATCGAGAAGATCAGTCGCTGGTTGGCACCGGGCGGTTGCGCCGTGATCACCGAGTTCGGCGAATACTCACAATGGCCCAAACTTTCAACCCACCTCGATCATCCCGAACTATCGATTCACTTTGGCCACCTTGCCCAAGCGGCGACCGCTGCCGGCCTGCAAACCAAATTGGAGTTCGTGATCGACTTGCTCGATTTCGACCGCAACGTGCGTGGCCTGGCCACCACCCGCAGTCACTTTCGCGCATTGGCGGCCATGTGTGAAGCCGCTGGCGCGGCACTGCCCAAACTCGGTTACACGCCCGAGCTGTTTGAACAAGCATTAGGCCAACATCTCAAGGTCGCAGACATTGGCGAAATTCGCTGGGACCGGATTGAAGATCGACTGATGGGCTTGGTGCCGCACGAATTCAAAGCGTTGCTTGCGCGGCGCCCGGCCTAAGCGACAAATCAAACCGACGACGCAAGCTGCTGTTTTGACAAGATGAACGCCGGACGCAAACGCATCGGCCCAAACTATGATGTACTCGGCCCATGAAACTACGAGGTACACTATGTTGGTAATCCGCACGCTGCTCGTGGCTGTAGCCGGGTGGGCCCTCGGCGCGTGTTCCTTGATTTCGGTAAAACAAGATCCATTCCCACCGATGCAAATTCGCGCGGATCGGCCCCCCCCGCCACCGTCACGCGTCGTACTCACCGCGTCATCGATCGAAATTAAAGACAAGGTGCAGTTCGAATCCGGCAAAGCCGAACTATTGGAAGTCTCGTCGCCACTGCTCAACGACGTCGCGGCTATGCTCAAAGACAATCCGCAAATCGAGTCACTGCAAGTCGAAGGTCATACCGATGCGATCGGAGGTGCCGCGGCCAATCGCAAACTGTCGACCGAGCGAGCCGAAGCCGTACGAAACTACCTGGTCAAACAAGGTGTGGCGAAAACTCGGTTAGTAGCCAAGGGCTTTGGCCCCGATAAGCCAATCGCAGGCAACGATACTGACGCTGGCCGCGAACAAAACCGGCGCGTGGAGTTCAATATTCTTAAACAAGGTCCCAAAAAGACGGTGGTGCAAGATGAATAGTCTCAAGTTGATACTCGTCGCGGTTGCGTTCACCGGATGCGCCAGCGCCGGCATGGGCACCGAGGTCCGCACCGATATCACCGCGCAAATGCAGGCTGCGAGTTCGCCGATCGCAGCTTGTTACAAAACCGCGTTGCAAACCAATCGTAAGTTGCGCGGCTACATGGTGCTGTCGTTTGCCGCCGAACCATCAAGCGGCAAATTCGTCGACGGCTACGTCGTGCGCGACGAGCTCAACGACGCCGGCGTGCGGCAGTGTGTGCTCGGTGAAGTTGCAAAACTCAAGCTCAGCAAACCGCAGAGCACCAAAGTGCTGGTGAACTTCCCGCTGCATTTTCAGCCTAATCAATAGTGGCGTAACTAACGCGGATATGCCACAGCGAAAATTCTACGTGCGGCAAGCGGCCATCACGATCCCACTGCGATTTCCCATTGCTTCCGATCGGAGCGATAGCCTGAGG
>JAGPDK010000503.1 GCA_018057605.1 Kofleriaceae bacterium
CGTGTCGACGTACGGAAAGCGGACGAAATGTAGCATGTAACCTCGCGTACCGACGACCAAACCCGGTAGCGCAGCCATCCGCGGCTGCTTCGAAACGATCTCCAAAGGTGAAGACCGCGAACGGTTCCGTCAGGCTTCGTTGGGTCTCAACGAATGACCTGGTTTCGGCGAATACGGCTCATCTGCGGACCTCCTCATGCGCCACCAGAGCGCGAATAGTCGATTGCAAGGGATTGCGACGAATCCACCCGCGGCAACTCAACTACCGGACAAGCTGCAACGTTCCTCAGAGGCTTTTGAAAAAAGATCCTTCAACGGGATTCTTTTGCTTGAATGATCGGCCATTTCATAGTCGGTACCGTCAGGCGCCGACCCATCACCTGCGTCGACGGCTTCCACGCTCGCCCAAGCGGCGGTGGCCGCAACCGTGCCGGTGTTGCAAGCCCAAAACGCAACGCTGCGGGCTGAACTGGCCGCGCTGCGCAGTCATCGGGACCAGTTGCAGGGCATGTACGATGCCATTGCTCCGAAGCCCGCCACGCCGGCCCAGGTGCATCCAAGCCCTGAAATTCTGCGCGAATGGGCCAAGACCTGCCGGACGCGCTGGGATTTTCCAAGTTTTGACAAAGCGATGCAAACTGAGTTTTCCGATCAAGGGCGTGCCCATCCGTCGGAATACGCCGTGATGCAAGAAGTCCTTGCTGACATGCATGCCGGCTGGCTCGCAGTGTTACGCGAAGCGTATATCGAGGTTACCGGCGATAGCGTCGGGGCCAAAAACTTGGAGCCGGATGCGATGCAAAGTGAGATCGCAAATAAAGGCGCGCAAGATGAGATCAATGCATTGCGCGATCGCTTGTCGCAAGAGCGTGCAGGGCTGCTCACACCGCCGGCGGTTGGCGCAAAAATGTCGGCGTTAGAGCGGCACTACCGCGCGCTGGCATCACTTGGCGATGCCACCGAAGCGGCACTCGCGGCGCGCCTGGGCGCGTCGCGGGCGCGTGCAATTCGCGGTGGGGGTTGGAGTTCATCAGCCACGGCGCAAGGCTGTACCGGCCCGGCGTCGAGTCCTGCGGTTGACTTGTGACTGCAGTTGAATAAAATTGTGCAATGCACAATAGAAAATAAAATCATAATACAATCAAATGTTTAGATGTGTAATATTGCTATTTATCATTGTGCGACGCAATATTTTGGATTGACACGCCGCGTTACCATGCTTAACGTTTGGCCATGACCAATCAAGCCAAAACCGAATCGAACACCGCGCAAACTGCCAACACTGCCAACACTGCCAACACTGCCGGCGCCCCGGTTAGTCCGTTTGCTGCGTTCACTGCGATGGGTATGACCCCTGAAGCGTTCACCGCGTTCGCACGCGACCAAGCTGCGCGCGTTGACCAGTGGATGAAAGACATCGCTGTGTACGAAGCCGCAGTCACCGAGCGGCTCAAAGCCAACGCCGAGCAAATCAGCAAGCTCGCGCACGACTCGATGGAATACGCTGCGACAATGTCGGCGCAATACCGCAAGCAATTCGCAGAAACCGCGCATCGCCTGGCTGACTCGATCGCGCCCAAAGCGTAGTTGGTAGTTCAGCGCCCCTTGGGCAAGAGTGAGTTCATCAGATCAGTGTCGGTGCTAATCCGTTTGGCTTCGGCCGAACTGACCTGACCAAGCTCAACTAAGCGCGCTAGTGAGCGTTCAAGCGCAATCATGCCGGCGTCGCGTCCCGACGCCACCGCGGTTGGTAATGTTTGCAATTCGCCTTTGCGAATAATGTTGGCGATCGCTGCGTTGACTGGCACGTATTCAACCGCAGCGACGCGACCACCGTTGCGGCGCGGTAGCAGATACTGTGTCACCACCGTGCGCAACACCGCCGCGAGCTGGTGCCGTACCGCGCGCGCTTGCGATTCAGGAAATGCGTCGATGATGCGGTCAACGGCAACGGCCGCGTTGGGTGCATGCAGCGTCGCTACCACCAGATGGCCAGTTTCGGCCGCCGTCAGCGCAGCAGCGATCGTGTCGCGATCGCGTAATTCGCCAAGCAAAATTACATCAGGGCTTTCGCGCAGCGCGGCCCGCAGTCCACTGGCAAATGAAGTACAGTGCGTGCCGATTTCCCGTTGATGAATCAGGCCGTGGCGCGGGCGAAATCGATATTCGATCGGATCTTCGAGCGTAACGATGTGGGCCGCTCGCGTGGCATCAAGATGCGCCACGATCGCGGCGAGCGAAGTTGATTTGCCCGAGCCAGTCGGGCCACAAAATAACACCAAGCCGTCGCGCAGCTCGGCGATTTTCGCAAGCTCGGCTGGCAGTTCGAGCTGCGCCAAGGTGGGTGGCTCGTCGGCAATCAAGCGGATGGCGGCGGCGACACCGTCGAGATGCGCAAACACATTGACGCGCGCCCGTTGGTCACCGAAGCCCAGCGCGAGATCATAGTGGCCACCGTGGGGTGTAACTAAGGCGGTGATCAACGCGGTTAATGCAGTTTGATCGATCGGATCGTGATCGCCGAGCTCGCGCATCGTGCCCGCAACGCGCATGCGTGGCGGTGCGGCCGATGACACCCATACGTCGGAGGCACGCGCCAAGCGGGCGGCTTGCAGCGCCGAGTTCAGCACCGCAGCGAGTTGCTGCTTGATCGCCGCTTGGTTGATTTCAGTGCGCGCTGGCACGCTATTCGCGGCGCTCGCTGCGTTGGCGGCATGCACGGCAAGCGAGGTCATCGCAGCGGATGCGGCTACGCTGATGGGCGGCGTGTGCGCAAGCAGCGTTGATGGCGCCGGTGCCGTGGCGCCGGTCGATGCGGTCGCAGCCACTGCTTTGGCCATCAAACGCAGCCCCACCGCGGTTGGTTCCAACGTGATTTCGTAGGTGTGGCCACCTTCTGCTGCGAATCGCCGCGTGACTTTTTGGGTAGGTCGGTCCACGGTTTCGCTGGGTGTCAGCGACTGCAAAAAACCCAACAGGGTTGCCTCATCAATCGCACCGGTCGTGAGTGGCTCCAAGTTGCCTCGGCGCCGCAACAGCGGGGTTTTTCCTGCATCGATGATTATCGCGTCAGCGCCGCGCAAGGTCATGACGCGCAATAGCGAGGGAATCGCAGACATACAGTAAGCATTGCAAGGAATCGGCCAGTGCGGGGCCACCGGTGGGGGCCAAATCGTGTGATTTCGCGACCGGCGTGGTCAGTTTGGCAAGGGCGCAACGCACGTGCTGCCGCTTTGTCACTCCAGGAAATCGACGCGGCCAGACTGCAAATCAAGCGTCGCACCGACGATCAAGAGTTCACCGGAGGCCGCGAGGCGTTCGATAATCGCGGAGCCGTGGCGCAGTTGTTCAACGCTCGCAAGCGTGTTCGCGCGCGTTGCTTGGGCGTGAAGCACCGCGTGCGCCGCGCTACCGAGTTCGGGCAACACAAGGTTTGGTTTGACCAAGTCGATCAAGGCTGGGCGGACTCGCGAAACAATCGCCATCACATTGGGCGATGTATGATCTTCACCAGCCGCAATCGATTCAATCGTTGCGGCGACCGCCCCACAGTTAGAATGGCCCATCACCACCACGAGTTTGCTGTGATAACGCTCGGCCGCGAATTCGACGCTACCGACCCCCGAGGGCGCGATAATGTTGCCTGCTACGCGAATGACAAAAAGTTCACCGAGGCCAACATTGAACACGTGTTCGGCTGGGGCCCGTGAATCGGAACAGCCCAACACAATGGCAAAGGGTGCCTGTTGTTCCATGTTGAGGTCATTGTGGCCTTGCATGCTAGCCACGCTGCGGTACCCCGCAACAAAGTGCGCATTACCAGTCTTGAGGCGTGCGAGTGCTTCTGCGCCGGTCATCGTTTATGTGTAGCAGAAATGTTGCTGCTATAACATCGTGCGGTGCAGCAAGCGGCAACGTCGGCAGGCCGAAACCCAAAAGCGGCGCCACGTTCAAGCGGCGCCGCGGAAAAATGATCCAGTGGTGCGCAGGTCAGGCTTACAGTTTAGGGCCAGCGGCACGAATTTCGGCCGACGCTTGCGCTTCGTACTTCTTAAAATTGTCGCGGAACAACGATGCAACTTTGCGCGCCTTGTCGTCGTAGCTCGCTTTGTCAGTCCAGGTGTTACGTGGCTGCAAAATTTCCGACGGCACGTCGGGGCAGGTGGTCGGTACCGCGAACCCAAAGACTGGATCTTCGACGGTAGCAACTTTGTCGAGCGAGCCGTTGTGGATGGCGTCAATGATGGCGCGGGTG
>JAGPDK010000504.1 GCA_018057605.1 Kofleriaceae bacterium
TTTGTTGGCACATTTATCAGCCTAGCGTCGATGCGTGCCGAAGGCCGCAGCTATGGATTCGAGGCTGGCATTGACTTCTAGAACCACCATTCTGATTGCTAGTATTGCGAGTCTGGCGCTGATGCTTGCGGCCACGGCTGGCTATGCCGAAGAGCCGACGCCCGTGGTTGTCGCCCCGCCGACAGATACGCCACCGGCGCCGCCGCCGCCCGCAGTTGTCACGCCGACGACGGATACACCACCTACGCCGCCGCCGCCACCCGTGGTTGTCGCCCCAACGCCGCCCGTGGTCGTTACGCCACCGGTCCAATACACCACGGAATGCGACGGCAACGAATGTGTCAGTCGTCCAATCAACCCAAACGCGCCGCAGCGTCAGGTGCCGGTAAAACCGCCACAGATTGCTTTCGGTTTCGAATTTGGCTATGGCAAACCGCAAGACCCGACCAACATCTATGGTGATGGCCTCGGCGCAACCTTGGTTGTCGCGATTCGCAGCTTTGAATTGCGCGCATTTGAGTACTACGATCTTGAGGACAAGACCGGTACATACAACAACGCACGCGGTGCCCAAGGCCAACTCGGCATCTCAAGCCTGGCGTATCGCCACACGGTAAAACAAGCTGGCGCCATTAACCTCGGAGTGCTGATCGGCGGCGCCTGGCTGCGACGCTCATCGTTGCGCTACGACGAAGATGATGCGTTTGCCAACGATGGCTTCGAGCGCCACAGTCAGCACGGAATCGGTGCGCTGCTTGGTGGTGGCGCGGCAGTCCGCGTCGGCCCGGTGCTGCTCGGCCTCGACGCGCGCATCTACCCAACGCTTTGGGCGTCGATCACCGGCATGCGGGCCAGCGATCCTGGCCCAATCGAAACTATCGTGGACTCACCGACGGGCATGCCGATCACGGTCAACGGCTGGGTCACCTTCGTCGTAAAATAATCCATACCGGCGCCTACCACGGCCAAATCAAACCGCCGCACCAGCGGCAACATGGGCAAGAATTCCGGCGGCTAACTCCTCCGGTGGCACAAACGCGGGCAAGCTGCCATAGATTTTGGCGATGTCGCGCAGCGCTTCGTCATCGTGACCAGCGCCAGTGCCAGTGCCGTAACGGCCAAATGGCATATCGGTTTTGCGCAGTGAAACCACCCCAGCGGGCCGAATAAAACCTCGGTCTACCGCGTTGCCGACGCGCGCTGGACACCGGCACGGATTCATTGGATTGACATGTTCACAACGCGGCGCCAAGTAGTCGCCAACTTTTTGCTTGGCGCGCGACAGCCGGACGCGATAGGCGCTTTCGTTGACGCCCAGCACCGCCGCTGCAGCTGCATCATCGAGCTTAACAACCATCGTCAAGACAAAAGCAGCACGCTCGCCCGGTGGCAAACAATGAATCACTGCCGTCATGCAGCCTTGTTTAAGCTCCCACAGCATAAAATCGCGTTCCGGATCGGTGAGCGATCGCACCACATCCGTCCGCGTGGCATCACCACGCAGCGTCTCGTCGAGAATATCAAAATTTACTTCGGGCTGACGCGGTAAGCGGCCTTCCACCAACTCGGATGCTTGCCGATACAACCACAAACGCTGCAACTCTGCGTCGGTAAGTTTCGCCCATTCCGGCCGTTTGGCTACCGAAACAAAAACGTCATGGGTGTAACGCACCGCCCGATCGCGATCCAATGTAAGGCGCGACACGAGATGAAAGACCGCATCAAGATGATCCTGCACCAATTCGGCAAAGCCGGCGGATGCAGGTTTGGTACTCATACCGACATGCTAGCGCATTTCACAAATTTTTCGCTATACGCCAGCCTAAACTCCGACGGACAAATTAGCAGCACCAACATCTTTAGTGTTACTATGAGGCCCTAATGCAATTTCGGATTCGCTATCTGGCAGCGAGCGCTGTCCTGCTGCTGGTTGGATGTTTTAAATCACCCACGCCGGAGTGTTCGTTCGCATGTGGGCCCAACAACGCTTGCCCCAGTGCCTACAGTTGCGCAGCCGACAACTACTGTCATTTGCGCCTCGCCAACAACCAGCTGGGTGCCTGTAATTTTCCTGTCGATGCGTTGGTCGTCGATGCAGCTGTCGTCGATACAGTTGTCGTCGATGCGCAACCCGATGCAGCCATTGATGCCCGTCCTGACGCAGCCCCAGTTTGCCCGGCGCTCTCGCCAACCGCCGACGGTAGCGGACGCCAAGATTTGGTCATTTCCGAATTGCGCCCCGGGACGTTCATTGAGCTATACAACAACACCGTCGCGGCGATTAACCTGCCGACCAGCACGTTTGGATTGCAGGCCGACACCGCCACCTACGCATTGAGTGCTGAGGCCGGCATGATTGAGGCGCATAGCTACAAGACGATTACCTGGCCTGCCGCGTTCACCATCAGCGATAGCAACGGCGAATTGGGCCTATTTCAAAACATAACCTTGGCCAGCGACTACACGGTGGCCGCCAATCTAGTGGACTACGTTTGTTGGGGTGGCAACACGCCGGCGAATGTAGCGTTCGCCCAAGGTGCAACGAAATGGACCGGCACCTGCACTGACGAGCTGGCCGCTTCATCGCTCAAGCGCCTAGCCTCGACCGACGGGCTAGCCAAAGCCAGCTACAACGTGACCGGCACGCCTGATCCGCGCAACTGCACCGTGCCGTGATGCCGCGCCGGCGCTGCAGGCCTTACGACAAACCCTACAGGTTCACTGCGACCACCGTCGCGAGCGCCAGCGGGGGCACGACGACCTTGGCCAACTCCGCGCTAATTTCCGCCAGCAAGTCAGCCTTTTCACGGTAGGGCATAAATGCGCTCTTGAAACCAGCGATAATAATCTCTTTGATGGTCTGCAATGACCAGCCATAATGGGTATGGCAAAGGTGCAACTCTTTGGTCACGGTGGTGTCGGTCATCAACCGGTTATCGGTGTTGATGGTCACGCGCAAGCCATAATCAACGAAGAAATCAACCGGATGAGTATCCCAGCTGGCCGCTGCTTTAGTCTGCAAATTCGACGACGGACACACTTCGAGCGGGATGCGATGATCGTTGACGTAGTTGAGCAGATCACCACTTTCCACCAACCGCGTGCCATGTCCGATGCGGTGCGCGCCACATTTATGAATCGCTTGATGTACGGAGTCAGGGCCAAACGATTCGCCAGCGTGCGCCGTGCAGTTAATGTTATTGTCGATCACCAACTGAAACGCGGCCCGATGCAGCTTGGCGGGATTGTTCACTTCTGAACCAGCGAGGTCAAAGCCAACGACGCCACGGTTCTTAAATGCAACGCACAACTCCGCGATGCGCAAACTTGAGTCGGGTCCCAACGAGCGAATTGCGCACAGAATCACCCCGTAGCGAATACCAAACTCGCGTTTGGCGGTGCGCAGGCCACGCACCACCGCTTCAACTACTTGCGAAGGCCGCAGCCCTTCACGAGTGTGCAGCAACGGTGAATAGCGCACTTCGATGTACCGAACATTTTCAGCCCAGGCATCTTGGGCCAATTCATAGGCCGAGCGTTCCAGCGCCTCCTCGGTCTGCATTACGCTAAGCGTAATATCGAACGCCTTGAGATACTCATCAAGCGAAGTACACTCACCCATGTAGAGCATGCGAAACAAGTCGCTGCGATCGAACGTAGGCAGCGCAACCTTCTGCTTGCGCGCTAGATCAAGAATGGTATCCAATCGAATCGAGCCATCGAGATGACAATGCAGATCGGTCTTGGGCAGCCGTTTGATGAAATCGAAGCTCAACGCGGGAGTCATGGACTATTGTCGCGTACAAACTGCGGCGATCGCAAGATCGAAGCGATCGTAACAAGAACGTTCCGCAATGTTCCAGCACATCCGATGCTAACCAGACACGGCTAGGGGGGCCGAGGCGGCGTGCTTGACAGTGAATGTGAGGCGTTGAAGCGCGCGAAGGAGACCGGCGGGAACGCGGGCAAGTTTCTAGCACGTGCGCCCGGTGGCGAGCAACGAAGCGACGCGAATTGCGAGCAGCACACGGATAGGCAAACGGACAAGTGAACGTTCGACTGACATCGGGGGCGTGCACGGTTATTCGTCCGGTTTTCGGACTTCAACTTTTTACTGGAAAGCGAGAAATATTTCTCCGAAGTGCTGCCGGCTGGCATGTGCAAGGTGCGCTGTCGTGTGCACATTGGTTGGCATGGCGGGTTGGCTGGGGTCTACGCACAGCACGCGAGCGGGTGCGGGTTGCACG
>JAGPDK010000080.1 GCA_018057605.1 Kofleriaceae bacterium
CCACAGGCGTTAGCCCTTGCAGCATCTCGTTGCGCCACGCTGCAATGTCGCCGTCAGTGATCCCGTTGGTGCGTAAGTAGCGTGCTTGTGCTTCTCCTGTCAGTGCGCTCGATTTGATCACCAATTCCATTTTGTCGTCGGCACTGCGTGGTTTCACGCCGTTGTACGATTCGCGCTTCTCGGTGGGTGGCATATGTTCGGTCACCTTAGCCAACTCTTGCTGCCAACTCCAGATTGTTGATTTCGCCACTCCCAGCTCACGCGCCAGCGGCCGCGTGCCTACCTCCGGATCTGCCAGCAGGCGCTGCAGCACCAGTCGTTTGAACTCACTTGAATATTGAACCTTCATTTGGCGGTCGCTTCCTCACCCTTTTTTTCGTGGAGGTTGATGCGACAACTATCCTGGCAGATAGGGGCCCACGCGCCGTGCAAACCTGCACCGTCGCCGGCGTGGTTGCTAGGCGGCGCATCGACCAGCGCGAGGCAACCGGGTCGATGCAAACCATCGAAAGCAACGTGGTCAACGAGTCGCTAGGCCGGTGCGCGGCCTAATGGCCGAAGCGAAGGCAGGCCTGTGCCGCTTGCCACTGCGAATTCGGCATCACTTCAGCGAACGCGGACGGCTGCGGTGCGAAATTCGAAAATTCGCCGATAATCCCCATCGGGAAACGCACGGCGGGCCTGCGCCAGCTCTCGACATCTTGCATCCACCCACAGGTTCGCTTTGCGAGAACCGATGCTTTGAACATGTTCGACTAGCGCTCCACCACTGGGGCAGGCAGCGCAACGTATTCATAGGTGTTGGCATCCTTCTGCTTAATTTGCTCAACGTAATAAGCGCCAGGCGTCATGTAGCCAAAGTGATCATGGCCGTTAGGTGCCGCTGGATGCATTGGGGTGAATTCTAGTTTGCTCGAAGCACCTTGGTAGTTGATGTCTTCGCCATTTTTAAGGGCCTGAATGATATCGCTGTTGACTCCGTTCGACGCCACCACCCTTTGATTGGTACCTTCGCCCGTTGCCACGGCAAGGATGCTTTGTTGCAACGTAGTTCCCTCGTGCGCCGAGGCGTATTGCAGCCCCAAGGCCACCAACATCGCGGAATCGTAGGCCGACGCCGAGAAAATATCATTCTCACCGTTCTTTTGCGTGTAGGTGCGTAGGTCGTCGTTGAAGGTGCTCAGCCCAGGGCTTGCACTCAGGCCGCGCATTTGGAAGTACAAGCGATCTTTCAAATACGGAGAAATATCAGGATCGCCAACGCGCAATACGTCTGGAATCCGCGCCATGCCGCAGGTCACGATATTGCCTTGAAAGTTCAAGTCACGCGCAGCTTGAAAGAACGAAATATTTTTGGCGTCGCCGGTCATGTGAAAATACATGGTATTGGCACCCGCTGCCATCAAATCACCGATGGCTTGCTTGAACGTCTTCATCGTAGTTAACGTGTTGATGTTAATTACCGGTTCGAACGTACTCACGTGCTTTTTCATGCCCGCAATGAAGTACTGTTCGTGCATCAAATCGTGCGGCTCGCCGGTGTGGATAATCCCAACTTTGTCCCAGCCAGCTTCCGTGCGCTGCCGCTGAAATAGAAAGTCAGCCGTGAATTCCGGTTCCGGCATACACAGCGGCCGTGGTGCAAAAAACTGTTCGGCGGCCCCTGGCTGCCCCAACAAGGTACGGATAGGAGCATCGAGCTCATCAAATCCGGAACCCGACGAGACTTCGAAGTGGGGAACTTTGTGCGTCAGTGCGAATGGCACCGAGGCCATCATGGCACCAGTCGAACTCGAAATAATCGACGATAGGCTAACCTTACCCGCTGTGTCGGTGAGGTTAGCGATCGCTGCCGCCATCGCTGCTTTGGCAGCGGCTGCATCGCCCGAAACATCCACAATCACCAGCTTGATGGGACGGGTGGGCCGGCCGCCGGCTGCCTCAAAACGTTCAATCGCCATAAAAACTGCGTTCTTGTGCTCTTCGGCTTTGAACGCAAAGGTGCCGACAAACGGCGTTGCGAAGATAACGTTTTCAAACTGGGCAGGGTCTGTATTTTCAGGGTCGCTGGTGCAACCCACCAGTGCCGTGAAGCCAACCATTGCCGACGTCATGATCCCAAGCAGAACTCGTTTCATAGAAAACTCCTGTTTGTAGTGTTGTCTTTGAGCGCAAAGCTGACGCAATCTCGAAAAATCCTATAGCTCCGCCTACAAAGCCGCGTTTGAAGGGCTTAGGGATTAGGGATTAGGGTTTAGGGTTTGGGGTTTAGGGCGCGGCGGGGGTATCGCTTGGAACGATTGGTTCGGCTTCGGCTTCGGTTACTGGTACGGTCGGCGCATCTACCGCGGTGCCATGATTGGCGAGGTTGCCAACTCGCGCATGCCGGGCAATCCAGCCGCCACGCATGGCGTACAACACTGGCACCGCCATGCGGCTGATCAGCAGGGATGCAACTTCGCCTGCCAACAACGAAATCGCCAGGCCTTGGAAAATTGGATCGAACAGAATTACTGCCGAGCCAGCGACGACGGCCATCGCGGTGAGCACCATGGGCCGGAATCGCACGGCGCCAGCATCGACCACTGCTTCGGCTAGTGGCATGCCTTCGGCCAGTCGCAACTCAATAAAGTCGACGAGGATGATCGAGTTGCGAACGACGATACCTGCACCTGCCATGAAACCGATCATCGAGGTCGCCGTGAAAAATGCGCCCATGCCGGCGTGCGCAGGTAAAATACCAACCAGCGAAAACGGAATCGCAGCCATCACCACCAGCGGCGTGGTGAACGATTTGAACCAGCCAACCAGCAGTGCGTAGATCACAATCATCACCACGCCAAACGCCAAGCCAAGATCGCGAAAAACTTCCAACGTGATCTGCCATTCGCCGTCCCACTTGATCGACGGTTGGGCGTCGTCTTTGGGCATCGCCGAGTTGAAGATCTCAACCTCAGATCCGTCGAAGGTGCCGATCATTTTGTTCATGGCCGAAATCGCATAGACTGAACTTTCAGCGCCCCCAGCGACGTCGCCGGTTACGTACACCACCGGTAGCAAGTTCTTGTGATAGATGCTCCGGTCCTCTTCGACGGTAACCGGCGTGACGAGTTCGCCAAGTGGCACGGTTGTCCCGTCGCCATCGGCGGCCCGCACCCGCAGCGCCGCCAGGTCCACGGTCGATGAAGCCTGAAAATCTGGTACATCGAACATCACGATGACGTCTTCGCGTTCCAGTGGCACATGTAATAGACCGGCCGGCGTACCGTCAGTGGCGATGCGCAGCGTAGCTGCGATGTCTTCCGGCGTGATGTCATGCAATGCGGCTTTTTCTTTGTCGACTGCAAATTGCACTTTGGGCTGCGGGGATTCCAAGTACCAATCGACATCGACAACGCCCGGCGTGCTTTTGAAAACGTAGCGCACATGGGCGGCCAAGCGCTGGCGCACTTGCGTCGTCGGCCCATAGATCTCGGCCACTAGAGTCTGCAACACGGGCGGGCCCGGTGGCACTTCGACCACCGCAGTGCGGGCGCCGTATTTCTCGGCAACTTTGACCACCATTGGGCGGATTCGGAGCGCGATGTCGTGGCTTTGCGCGCTGCGTGCGTGCTTGGGCAACAGGTTGATTTGAATATCGGCTACGGCTGCACCGCGGCGCATGTCGTAGTGACGGACCAAGCCGTTAAACGTAAACGGCGACGATGTTCCGGCATAGACCTGATAGTTAAGCACTTCAGGTTCATCACGCACGGCTGCCGCAATCTCGCGGGCGACAGCTGCTGTGCGTTCGAGCGAAGTGCCCTCCGGCATATTGATCACAATGTCGAGTTCGCTCTTGTTGTCGAACGGTAACATCTTGACGTGGACGACGCCAAACGGCACTAGCGCGATCGCGGCAACCAGCAGCGTGCCAATGACTGCAAAAAAACTCCAGCGCCAACCCGAGCGGCTGACCAAGCGCATCATTAGCCAACGGTAACCACGCGTGAGGCGACTTTCTTGCCCATGCCCGTGTCCGTGTCCAGGCGTGTTGTGCGGCCCACCGCCCCGGAGCAACCGCGCTGCAGCCCAAGGCGTAACAACAAATGCAATCACCAGCGAAAATGCCATGGCGGCGGTGGCGCCCACAGGAATCGGCCGCATGTACGGGCCCATGAGTCCGCCGACAAACGCCATTGGCACGATTGCGCCAATCACCGCAAGGGTTGCCAAAATTGTCGGGTTGCCAACTTCGGCGACTGCGGCAATCGCAACATCGCGCAAGCTGCGGTTGTGGTTTTCGGGCAAATCACGATGCCGTACGATGTTTTCGACTACCACGATGGCGTCATCGACCAAGATGCCGATCGAAAAGATGAGCGCAAACAGCGTGATGCGATTGAGGGTGTAGCCGACGAGATAGAACACCAACAGGGTGAGGGCTAGGGTTGAAGGAATGGCGATAGCCACAACCAGCGATTCGCGCCAACCGAGCATAAACAGCACGAGCAACGACACGCTGACCACGGCGATCGCCATATGCAACAATAGTTCGTTGGACTTCTCCGACGAGGTTTCGCCGTAGTTGCGCGTGATGGTGACTTCAATGTCGGATGGAATAGCGGTGCGTTTGAGGCGATCGACTTCGGCCAAGACCGCGTTCGCAACGACGATGGCGTTGGTGCCGGGGCGCTTGGCAACCGAAAGCGTGACGGCTGGGACTTCGGCGCCGCCGCCATTGGCGCCGCCTTGGCCAAAGAACACATATTGCGTGGTGTCTTCGGCGGCGTCTTCAATGCGTGCAACTTCGCTCAGGTGCACCGGGACGTTGCCGTACACACCGATGACCGTGGCTCCGACATCAGCGGCATCTTTGAAAAAACCACCGGATTCGACGATGATTTCTTGATCGTGGGCCGCGAAGGTGCCGACCCGCGATTGATGATTTGCAGCTAACGCGGCGGCCCAGGCGCCGTTCAAACTCAGGTTGCGAGCCGCGAGTGCAATCGGGTCAAGGTGGACGCGAATTTGCCGGCGCAACCCGCCGATGAGCTTGGTTTCCGAAACATCGGCGGAGCGTTTGACGCGCGCTTCGACCTCAGCCGCGACGCGGCGCAACGCTTGATGATCGTAGCGCTTCGAATGAAAGGTCATCGCCAGAATCGGCACGTCGTCGATCGAACGTGCTTTGATCAAAGGCTGAGACACACCCGGCGGAATCTTGTCGGCATTGCCAATTAGCTTTTGATGCAATTTGACCAAGGAGCGTTCTTCATCTTCGCCGACGCGAAATCGCACAATTACGGTAGCGCGACCTGATTGGCTGGTGCTGTAGACATATTCGACGCCTTCGATTTCCCACAGTAAGCGTTCCAAAGGCGACGTGACGCGCCGCTCAACTTCGGCGGCCGAAGCGCCGGGCATCGACACCATCACGTCGACCATCGGCACTTTGATCTGAGGTTCTTCTTCACGCGGTAGAATAATCGATGCGCCAATGCCGAGTAGCACCGAAACGATAATCAGGAGCGGCGTGAGTTTTGAATTTACGAACGCTTTGGCGATGGCACCGGCCAGGCCAATGCTTTTGGTAGCGTCGCTCATTGCGGCACCGCCGTGGTCGTAACCGGTTGGCCGTCGACCAGCGTGTCGACGTGATCGACGACGATCACGTCGCCCGGCTGTACGCCCGCGTTGATTTCGATGCGGTCGGAACCGGCGCCGTTGCCGGCAGTGCTGGCTGCTCCAGCGAGCGTTCGGCCGGTTCGCACCAAGCGCAAGTGCGCTTTGCCTTCACTAACCACAAACACCGAGACCAATTGACCGTGGCGCACAAGGGCTTGGCTCGGCACGGTGATCGTCGCAACGGCGGTTGAAGGCACCATCACACGTCCAAACGTGCCAACCCGCAGCCGTGGGTCGGCTGGCATGCGCAACTTCACTAACACGGTACGGCTGGCGGTGTCGGTCGTCGGCCCGATCTCGGCTACGGTCGCCTTGACCGCAACGTCGAGTATGTCGGTTTTAACCTCCAGCGTAGCGGCTGGCTGCACGTAGCGAATCAACGTTTCGGGAATCGTTGCTTCAAATCGCAGCGTCGACGGATCATCAATGACGCATACCGGTTGTCCCGGCATAGCCATGTCACCCGTACTGCTGCTTTTGGCAGTCACTACGCCACCGATTGGTGAGCGCACGATGGCATAGCTCTCCATTGTTGTGGCTTCAGCCTGGGCCGCTTGCGCGATGCGATGGCGGGACAAAACCGTGTCGTATTCAGCGCCAGGAATTGCCGCACTGTTTTTGAGCTTGTTAGCACGGTCGAGTTCTAGTGAGGCATTGGCGAGTGACTCGCGAGCTTGCGCTAGCCGCGCCGAAAGTTCTCGCACCGATAAGCGCGCAATCAGATCGCCGGCCTTAACGTGAGCCCCGATAGTGCAGTTAAGCTCGGTAATTTTACCCATCACTGTTGGCGCGATTTCAACCCGCTCTTGCGCACGAACTGTGCCAACCGCAGCGACGCCAAGCACTGGGGCTTCGGCTCGCGCAACGCTGGTCAGCACGGCGACTGACGGCAGGGCCGCGCCGGTGGTGGCTTGATGGTCGCTGTGGCAGCCTGCTGCACTACTACCAACGAGCAACGCAAGCCCGCTGGCAATACCAGTTACATTCAAAATCGTACCCAAATTTTTCGCAAGACGAGACATTGGGAGTTGAGAGCCACCCAATGGGTAAAAGGGTTCAACATTCGCCGCACACTGCGAAGGAGACTTAATTACGGGGGGCCGCACGCGCCCCAGACGCTGTGGCGCGCGGAGCAACACGAATCAGTGCCAAAGTTCGAAAGTTGGCAAGTCCGACGTTGGCTATCCGAAATCTCCTTTCAACCTTTGCAATCTCCCACTCCTACTCAATGCTGATGCGGAGCTTTGACCCGATCATATGCTTCAAGCGCAATAAGCTGTTCGCGTAGCAACCAGGTCGGTTGTTCGTACACATCGTCGATCATGGTTGCCAGCGCGGGCGGGGCCGTGGCTTCTTGCCGTGCGATAGCATCGCGGACATCGGCTTCCATGGTGGCTTGCATGGCTTGGTATTCGTCGGCGGTAATCCAGCCGCGGGCTGCGAGAAATGTGTACATGCGGCGAATTGGATCGCGTTGACCGCGCCAAATTTCGGTCACTTTTTCGTCGCGGTAGCGCGATGGATCGTCCGAACTTGAGTGGGCTGATACGCGATAGGTTAACAATTCAACAAAGGTTGGGCCGCCACCGCGCCGGGCCTTTGCAGCAGCGTAACGCACGCCCTGGTACACGGCAAAAACATCGTTACCGTCGATGCGAATTGGTTCGACGCCATACCCAAGGGCCTTGAGGGCGATGGTATCGGCCGCAGTTTGCACCGAACCGGGCGTTGAAATGGCCCATTGATTGTTTTGACAAATCAACACGCAAGGCGATTTCATGACGCCAGCAAAGTTTACCGACACGTGAAAATCGCCGGTGCTGGTGCCGCCATCGCCCATAAATCCAAATGCTACCGGCACCGGTTCGCCAGGGGGGGGCCCCATGATCTTCATGGCCATCGCAACGCCGACGGCGTGGGGAATTTGCGATGACACACACGACGACATCACGACATAGTTATGGGCTTGGTCGCATGGATGACACGGCAATTGCCGGCCTTTGGTGGGGTCGGCGCTGTTGCCAAACACCTGAGCGATATACGAATCAAGCGTCATGCCGCGGTACAAGCCGACCCCGGCTTCGCGCAGCGCGGGTACAATCCAATCTTGCGGTTCGCTCGCCGCGGCGGAACCGACGATCGCACCTTCTTGGCCAAGCGCTTCGCCGTAAAAGCCAATCCGGCCTTGGCGCTGTAGTGCCATCATGCGGGCATCGGTCACCCGAATTCGCACCATGCCTTCGAACAATTGCCGCGCCAGTGTACGATCAACGGTGGCAAAATATGCAGCGTTGGCTTCACCCGCAACGGGGGCACCGTCTTCGCCGAGCATGCAAAAAAGACCGCGTGCTTTGGCTTCATCGTCGCCGGAAAAATACGGGAAGTTCACTGCGGCAATCTAGGCTGTCACCGCCAAGGCGGTCAACCGGTGACGACGGATTCGGCAAATTCGGCCGCTGGCAGGCGAGTTGACAGCGTTCGGTTGAAGCGCCACCATGCCGCATGACCAGCCCCAACATGCACGTCGCGATCGTCGGCAGCGGCTTTGCAGGCATTGGCTTGGGCATTCGGCTGGCGCAAACCGGCAATCGCGATTTTACGATTCTTGAGCGCGCGCCGTCGCTGGGCGGTGTGTGGCGCGACAATACGTATCCTGGGGTGTCGTGTGATGTGCCGGCGCATCTCTACAGTTACTCGTTCGAACCCAACCCGCATTGGTCGCGGCTGTTTGCGCCTCAATCAGAAATCTTGGCGTACTTGGAACGCTGTGCTGACAAACATTCGATTCGGCAACATATTCGGTTTTCGGCTGGGGTAACGGCAGCGCAGTTCGACGAACACACCGGCCTATGGACGGTGCACACCAGCGACGGGGGGGCGCTACAAGCGCGTTTTTTGGTTTCAGCGTCGGGCCATGCTTTGACGGTGCCGGTGTTGCCCAAGCTGCCAGGCCGCGAGTCGTTTCAAGGCGCGCAGTTTCACTCGGCGCGGTGGAACCACAACGTCTCGATCAAAGGCAAGCGTGTCGCGGTGGTGGGCACCGGCGCTTCGGCGATTCAAATTGTGCCGAATATCGTCGACGATGTCGCGCAGCTCACGGTGTTTCAGCGCACGGCGCCGTGGGTGTTGCCACGCAATGAGCGGCCGATGAGTGTGGCGTTGCAAGCGCGGATGGAGCGCTGGCCGGTGCTGCAAAAAGCGTTGCGAGGCCTGATTTATTCGCTGATGGAATCCATGGCCATGGGGTTTGTCGTCGATCCACGCATCAACAAATGGCGCGAAGGCACGGCGATTCAACATCTCAATACCAGCGTCGCCGATCCGACTTTGCGGGCCAAGTTGACGCCGCAGTTTGCGCTAGGATGCAAACGCATTTTGTATTCGGATACCTACTATGCAGCGATCCAACGACCGCATGTTGAGGTGGTTACCGACGCGATCACCACGCTCAACACGACCGGTATCGTCGACAGCAACGGTGTGCAGCGTGATTTTGATGTGATCGTATATGCCACCGGCTTCGAAGCGTCCGAAGCCGCTGCACCGTTTGCGTTGAGCGGCTGCACGGTAGATGGCAAAACCATGGACATCGCAACCGCATGGCAAGCCGGTATTGAAGCTTATCTAGGCACAACGATCAGCGGCTTCCCCAACTTCTTCATGATGTTGGGCCCCAACACCGGCCTGGGGCACAGCTCGATGATCTACATGATGGAATCGCAGATGAACTACCTGCTCGATGCTTTCGCCAAGGTGCGGGACCTCAACGCGCGCTGGGTTGATGTCAAAGCCAGCGTGCAGCGCCACTTTAACGATGGCATCCAAGGCCGACTCAAGAACACCATTTGGCAAACTGGCTGCCACAGTTGGTACCTGCGCCCCGACGGTAAAAACACCACCGTGTGGCCTGGCTTTACTTTTGAGTATCGCAACCGCATGCGCAAATTCGATCTTGAAAACTATCTTGTCGGCTAGGCGCGGCTGCGGAGCCCGTCGGCTGCGTTGTCGCTTGCGCTTCCGGTCCTCACATACAAGAGTATGCTCCGGTCCGGTTCGCACTCCGCTTTGCCGTCAGGCTTCCTCGCTCGCGCCTACGTTGAGAGCTTCTATTGTGTGACTTGTAGTCGTGAGTGGCAAAACTGCGAGGATGACCAAATGCAAGGCGCGCTGAGAACCGGACCGCAGTTGGCTCTTGCCAATGAGGACCGGAAGCGGAAGCGCAACGCCGCAGTTGGTCACCGCAGCGTTTTGCGCCAAGGCTCTAGATCATTTCCATGAACATAGTCGTTGGATCTTCCAGTAGCGTTTTCACGTCTTGCAGAAACATCGCTGCATCCCAGCCATCGGCCAAACGATGGTCGACGGAAATCGATAAGTTCATCAGTTGCCGAATGACGATTTGGCCGTTGCGCACGGCTGGTTTGTCTTCGATTTTATGCACGCCGATGATCGCAACTTCAGGGAAGTTAATGATCGGAGTGGCCAGCACGCCGCCGAGTTTGCCCAGCGACGAGATGGTGAATGTCGAGCCCGACAGATCATCGCGGGTCGCGCTGTTGGTGCGCACCGCTTCGGCGAGACGGTCGATTTCGCGCGAGGTATCAAAGATCGATCGCTTGTCGGCGTCGCGCACGGTGGTGACGACCAATCCTTGTGGCCCTTGAGCGGCAATGCCGATGTGGTAGTACTTTTTACGCACGATTTCTTGGGTGCTCTCGTCGAGTGACGCATTGAGCATCGGCCATTTTTTGAGGCCAGCGACCACGGCTTTGATGATGAACGGCAGGTAGTTCAACTTGACGCCACGTTCAGCGGCGCGGGCTTTGGCGCGGTCGCGAACGTTGACCAACTCGGACATGTCGATTTCTTCGACGTAGGTGAAGTGCGCTGCAGTCTGCGTCGCCCGCGTCATGCCATCGTGAATGCGCTTGCGCATGCCGCGCAAAGGCACGCGCTCTTCTTCGCCACCTTTGGCGATGGTGTTCGGGGCAAAGGCTTTGGCGGCGACACCACTGCTGCCACTATTGGCTGCACTGCTCGGGCCATTGGCACCAAAGGATTTCACGTCGGCGGTAGTGACGCGGCCGTGTTTGCCGGTTGGTGTCACGCGGCCAATTTCGACGCCGATGGTGCGCGCTAAGCGCCGAGTTGCAGGTGTGGCCAACACGCGGCTGCGCGTCGCTGAAACATCGATGACTTCGATCGCGGGCCGGCCGGTTGCGACAGCCTGCGCCGCAACTGGAGCCGAGCTGGTCGACGTTGGTAAGCCTGCCGCTAACATGGTTTGTGGCGCCGGCGAGTGGTCGGGGCCTTTGCTGGTCGCGACGTGTGCGGTGCTTGCAACGGCGCCATCTTCGTCGATCACCAGCAACACTTGGCCGACCGGGCAGATTTGGCCGTCGGTGTAATTGATTTTGGCAATGACACCAGCGCGCGGCGATGGAATTTCCACCGTCGCTTTGTCGGTCATGATTTCAACAATGGGCTGATCAAGTTTGACGCGATCGCCAACTTTGACTTTCCAGCCAACGATTTCGCCTTCAACAACGCCTTCGCCAATGTCAGGTAGATGGAATGAAAAAGCCATAAAGTGCTCCAGCGGTAGTTCAGGGTCGAGTGCAGCGCGAGGCGCAGGAAAAAAACGCGGCGACGGGCCAGATGGCCGGTCGGGTTACCAGGCTAAAGTGCTTTGGATCGCACCCAGCACGCGGTCCGCGTTGGGCATGTATTCATGTTCAAGCGTGTACGGGAACGGCGTGTCAAAGCCACACACCCGCGCGATTGGCGCTTCGAGGTGTTCCATGGCGCGCTCTTGAATCGAAGCGATCAACTCAGCGCCAAAGCCGCAGGTCTTAGGTGCTTCGTGCACAATGACGCAGCGGCCGGTTTTTTTGACCGAGGCTAGGATGGTGTCGATGTCAAACGGCAATAACGTGCGCAAGTCGACAACTTCGACGGAGATGCCAAGCTCGGCGGCTTTTTTGGCGGTTTCTTCGGCGATCGACACCATACCGCTGTAGGCCAGCAACGTGATTTGTGTGCCTTCGTTGACGATGGCGGCTTTGCCGATTTCAACGGTGTAGTCGCCTTCAGGAACTTCACCTTTGCTGGCGCGGTAGATGCGTTTAGGTTCCATGAACAACACGGGGTCGTTTTGCCGCATGCAGGCCAGCAACAAACCTTTGGCATCGTATGGATTCGACGGTGCGACAATTTTGAGGCCTGGCGTGTGAATGAACAACGCTTCGGGCGATTGCGAGTGGTAGTGGCCACCACGAATACCGCCGCCAACCGGCGTGCGAATCACTACAGGGCATGGGTATTGGCCGCCCGAGCGGTAGCGAAACTTGGCGAGCTCGTTGACGATTTGGTCGTAGGCTGGAAAAATAAAGTCGCTGAATTGAATCTCCGGCACCGGGCGCAGACCGTACAGCGCCATGCCGATGGCGGTACCAATGATGCCGTTTTCAGCAAGCGGCGTGTCGATGACGCGGGCCGCGCCAAATTCTTCATGTAGGCCGCTGGTGGCACGAAACACGCCGCCGAATTTGCCAACGTCTTCGCCAAGCACCACGACGCGCTTATCGGCGCGCATTTGGGTTCGCAAGGCATCTCGCACGGCTTCAATGATGTTCATTACTGGCATGGTAGTTCTCTTCCAAATTCAAACGTGTAGCGACGGCTGAACCGACGACGAGGGCCGCAATATTTCAGCTGGCCCGATTAGTGATGATGCGGTGACTTGGTCCGCGCTTGTTGCAGCAACCAAGCTTTTTGCTCTTTGATGTGCCAAGGCAATTCTTCGTAGACGTCGTCGAACATGCTTTCGATCGGCGGTGGCGGGGTTGCATCCACGGCCGCCAATGCGTCGGTGATTTGTTGGTTGTATTTATCGGCGATGGCCTTTTCGTCGGCTTCGCTGTACAGGCCCTTGTGCTTCATGTAAGCGCGCAAGCGATTGAGCGGGTCGCGTTTTTCCCACTCTTCAGGCTCTTTAGGATCGCGGTACACGCTGGGGTCGTCCGACGACGAATGGCCTTGCACGCGGTAGGTTAGGGCTTCAATCAACGTTGGGCCGTCGCCTGCGCGCGCGCGGGCAATGGCTTCTTCGGCGACTTGCCACATCGCGAGCAGATCGTTGCCATCGACGCGAATGCCTGGCATGCCGTAGCCAACCGCCTTCGATGCATAGGTCTTGGCTGCGCATTGTTGCTCGATCGGGGTCGAGATAGCCCAGCCATTGTTGCGGCAGACAAAAACGCAGGGCGCTTTCCACACGCCAGCGAAGTTCATGCCGACATGGAATTCGCCGGTGGAGGAGGTGCCTTCGCCGAAGTACACCATCGCAACGTCGTCTTTGCCGAGCATTTTGGCTGCATACGCAGCGCCGACGGCCTGCGGAATTTGGGTGCCCACCGGTGAACTGATCGAAACCATGTTCAGCCAGTTGGCAGAGTGGTGCACCGGCATTTGCCGGCCTTTGACTGGGTCGAGTTCGTTGCCGAACATTTGATTAATGAAGCGGTCGACGCCATAGCCGCGCCAGAACCATGCGCCTTGTTCGCGATAGCTTGGAAAGATCCAATCGCTGTCACGCAGCGGCGCAACGGCAAAGTGGGTGGCTTCCTCGCCGATGGACTTCATGTAGAAGCCCAAGCGGCCCTGCCGCTGAATCCGCATCATGCGATCGTCCATGATGCGGGTGAGCATCATAGTGTCGAAAATTTTATGCAGCGTAGCGTCGGGAATGTTAGGGATTTTGACACCGGGCAGAGGTTTGCCGGTGTCGTCGAGAACGCGACGAAGGTCTTCTTGCGATTGCGACATTACGGTGTCGGTGTACGTGTGCGAGCCGCGTAGTGTCAAGCGCACCAAGCGATCGAAATATCGCAAACCTGGGGGCAAAGAATTGCTGCACTGCGGCTTCGCAAGATCGGGCTACCATGGCTTGAAAATCGTCCGAAATGTGCAAATGCCGGTGGTGGCATTTGACGCGTCGCAGGGTTAGCCGCACAGTGCAGGCATGCTGTTGATTCTATTTGTAATGATCGCCGTGCTCGGCGGTGCTGCTTTCGTGGGTATCGCAGCCAACGAACGTCGGCGCAAAGCACTGCCTGGCGGATCATCGCAAAAGAAACTGCCCGCTGGTGTCGGCACCCTGCTAGCCGAACGTGGGCTGCGCGACATGCGTACTGGTGATGTGCTCACGATTGACGGCCGCGATTTTTTGTGTGAAGGCGTGCTCAATTATGATGAAGACGGTCATCGTTGGGTATGCGGCCGCGTGGTGGATGGCACCGACACCCGGTGGATGTTAGTCGGCATTGAACGCGCTGGTTCGAACAGTGCACGTATGTTGGAACTTGATGAAACCATCGCAATTTCCGGGTACCCGGCTGAAACCCTCTTGGTTGGCGATGTGAAATACGTGCTCGATAAGCGTGGCACCGCAACGGTAAAAATGGATGGCGACGTTGGTGCGCTCGGCGATGTGCGCAAAGATCGCATGGAGCGCCATGCCGAACGGTGTCGTTGGTGGCTGTATAACGCGCCGGGTGATGACGCCGTGTTGGTCGAACAATTTGGGTCGGATTATCGCGCGTTGCGCGGTAAGAAAATCGGCCTGACTACTGTCGACCTCATGCCCGGCTCGTAATAGTGCCTGGGCCGATCCACGCGGCTGGCGGCGTTGTCGCTTGCGCTTCCGATGCTCATTGGCAAGAGCCAACTGCGCTTCGGTTCGCACTCCGCCTTGCCCGCCACGTGGCTTGGCCACAGGCCGATGAATGCCTGGGCCGATCTACGCGCCGGGCGGCGTTGTCGCTTGCGCTTCCGGTCCTCACATACAGGAGTATGCTGCGGTCCGGTTCGCACTCCGCCTTGCCCGCCACGTGGCTTGGCCGCAGGCCATGTGTGCCTGGGCCGATCCTCGGACGTTGTCGCGTACTCGGGCCTCGGACCACGGTCCTCGGACGACGGCCACGGAGCCTCACCGACGACGCACCAGGACCGTAATCATCGCTGCAACGCGACCCGCTAAGGCCCGTGCCGCGCGATCCGCAACGCCATCGAAGCCGCAACACCGTGCGATGTCGAGCACTGCGT
>JAGPDK010000505.1 GCA_018057605.1 Kofleriaceae bacterium
CCCTGGGCCTGCGCGATTTGATGATCGTCACCTACGACGCCTGTGAGTCGTTCACGATGCGCGCATCGTTTGACGGCGTGCAGTACACCGAGCCGACCGAATGTACCCCCGAGCTGTGCACCACCGAAAACAACTGCACGGAGTAGTGCTGGCCGCACCGGCCGCGATTACGCCGGCGCGGGTGTTTGCGAATGACTCGCCGCGGTCAACTTTCGCCGCGTCTCGACCCATCGCAAAAAGCAAGCGACCACGCCGATCGCGATCACCGGACCGAGGCTCAACGGCATCCTGTGGAACACGCGCCGCACCGGGACGGCCAGGCACTCTCCCTGCGAATTGCAGTTGGTGCGCGTACATGTGCTTCGCAAGCTTGGCCGACGTTGTCGACCCTGACTCAGGTAGCCGTCGACGAAATGCCCATCAGCGCTCGGTTCGGCCGCCTGCCTACAGCATCCTCCCCGTACACCACCGATGGGCCCTCGTTCCATCGCTAGCAAGTTCATCACAACGGTGGAGCGACGTGCCAACTTCGCCACTGGGCTGGCGTATGAGTGTTCCGCTGTAATCGGAAGCGCACAGCGCTGCTTATCGACGGTGAAGGGTTGTGCGCCACGTGCGGTCAACTCGAAACACACCCTATGATAGTCGTCCACCGGGCGCGTAGCGTTTCGGGTTCAACAAAAACGGCAAAGCCGAGTTGATGCCCAACGGCAACTACGTAATCGCTAGAATCTGCCGGCGCTGTTGAGCGAGCGACGGAACCGTTGGCGATCAGGGCGGCGTCGGTGAGCGCGTGCCTTAGTGTTTCACGCCGTGTCGGTCGAGGTTCTGACAACCTAGTTCGTCGCCGCCTGCACAAGCCTTGCGATAGAGCTCGACGGCGCGCGCTTCGTCGCGCGGTCCGCCGCGTCCTTGCCCGTGCAGAACGGCAAGGTTGGTGCAGCCCGGCGCGTTGCCGCCAGTGCAGCCACGCTCGTAGAGCGTGCGAGCGCGGCGCTCATCCTTTGCGACGCCATCGCGGCCGGTCTCGTACATCATCGCCAGGTTTACGCACGACAGCGCTTCGTTGGCGTCGCACGCGCGCTGATAGAGCATGACGCTCTTCGCTTCGTTCTTCGCGACGCCGAGACCTTCTCCGTACATCGTCGCAAGGTTGGTGCAGCCCGCTGGGTGCCCACCATCGCACGCGCGCTCGAACAGCGCGACAGCGGCTTTCGCGTCCTCGGGCGCCGGAGTATGGCCCGTCGGTCGCGCTGGATCCAACGTATTCGACGGCGGTCCGAGCAGGTTGATCCCGAGATTGCTGCACGCGACGAGAACACCGTGGTCGCAGCTCTGCTTGTAGATCGCTCGGGCCTGCGCGTTATCGAGGTCGATGCCACGGCCGCTCTCGTACGAGCTAGCGAGATCGTTACAAGCTTGCCAGTCGTCCTGCTCACACGCCAGCATCTCGCATGCCGTCGAGCGCGCAGGGTCGGGTGGCGTGCCGTCGCGGATCGCGCTCGCGAGAAATCGGCAGCCCATCACCTCCCCGTCTCGGCACGCTTGCTCGAGCAACGCGACCGCTTTTGCTCGGTCCTGCGGGACCCCTTCTCCGGTCGCGTAGATCGCGCCGAGGTTGGCGCAACCGTGACTTTCCTTGAGGTCGCATGCGCGCCTCGCCATCTCGAATCCGCGGGTTATGTCCTGCTTCACCCCGGTTCCGTTCTGGTACGCGACCGCGAGGCCGTCACACGCAGCGCCGACGCCAGCGTCACACGCTTGCGTGTTGAGCACCGCGGAGCGAATCGGATCCTTCGCGACGCCATGACCGAGCGCGTACATCAGCGCCAGGCTCTTGCAGCCCTCGAATTCCTTCGCGTCGCATGCCGTGCGGTACAGCGCGACCGCGCGAACGTAGTCTCGGGTGACGCCGGTCCCCGTCTCGTACTGGATCCCGACCTCGTTGCACGCGAGCCCGTCACCACGATCACACGCCGCCTGGTCGAGCTCCTTTGAATCGCGTCGATGGGCAATCGTCGTCTTCGGTCCGGGTGGGAAACATGCCGGCTTCGAAGTGGCGGGTTGCGCGACCGGTGCCAGCCGCGAGCCCGGCGTTACAGCCGCGCGATCGGCGCAGCCAACGGCCGCCAACGGTAGCAACCCGAGTAGTCCGTAGGATGTCAACATTGGGGCCGCACGCTATCACCGCGCGCTGTGTCGAGCAATCTTCGAACGGCAAGGGCTCGTACCAGTTGGCCAAAAACGGTTCTGTGTGAACAAAACCATTTCGTGTTATCGCCTGTCACGGAAGCCTGCGTGTGCTTTGCGAGCTTGAGCCCGCTACGCCACTCCGCGTGTGCTCTTAGTGTTCCGCCGTAATCATAACTGCGCAGCTCTGTTTGTCGACGGTGAAGCGTTGGGTCCACAGATCATTGAGCCCTGCGGTAAACGTGACTTGCGATGGTGATTCGGTGCTGCGCACCAGCCAGGCCAGCGGACCGACGGGGTCGCCGTTTTCGTCGACGTTGGGATTCAGCGCACGCTCAGCTTCGGCTCGGGTCCGAAATTCGGTGATGGCGGCAGAGTCGCCACGATATGCAGCATCGCGGGCTACCAGTTGCGGATCACAGGTTGGCTTTGGGGTTTTGAGCCGCCACACGCGGTCAACTCGAAACACGCCTTGATACATGCGGCCGCTAGTCACCAGCCCTGCTGCAGTGGTGAATTGGCCATACCCACGCATTGGGTCGAGCACAAAGTTCGGGTCGACGGTGCGCGAAAAATCAAGCGCGGTGACCGCAACCGGCCGAGCCGAACTATTGAGCTTTTGCCGGCTGATTGCGGTTGGACAAGGATCTTGGTCGCACGTTGTGCTCGCACTTAAGCGATACACGCTGGTGCTGCCCATGCCGAGCGGAAACGTGTCATAGCCCGCAGCCACAACAAAATTGCTACCCGAGAAGCGGCCAAGCAACACGCCTTCACCGCGACGCGACAACACGTCGTCTTGGCATGCCCAATCGCAATCGGCGGGCAATACTAACTTGGTAGCGAGGCACGCTTTGGATGTCCGGCCGCTAGGGCAGCGGGTGGTGGCGTTGTTGAGCACCGTCAACGTGGCGTTGTTGACGCCATCGTTGCTGTCGAGGTGAACCCAAATATCACCGGTGCGCACCTCGCTGGTGGTTTCGCTGGTTTCGTCGAGCTCGGCATCACCTTTGGTGGCGAGGTCAGGGTTGGTCGCGGTGCAACTGCCGTCGCTCAGGACAACAAGTGCGAGCAACGCGATGGAAGCAACGGTGCGCATGGTGGGGCCTGTAACATGTGCTCGGCCCGGGGCTAATCACAAATCAGTAACAACTCTGAAACCAAACGGCTGTTACCCTGGTCAGTACGACTTATTGGCCTTTTTCATGTCAAGGTTGGCAAGCATGTGGTGAGGCCGCCGATTGCCGAAGCCGGCATCGCGCGATTTTGCTCTTGGCGCGATATGCTTGGCGGCCATGCCACCGCCTTGAATAAGGCACTGCTGGTGCTTGTGATGATTTTGGTGATGGAGTTTAAATACCGTACGGATGACGACGTCTACCGCGTCCATTCAACGGGGGAAAAATATGCGCAGAGTCGTGGCAACTATCGTACTTGGGCTTGGTTTGTTGCAATCGGTTGCGGCGTCCGCCGACGATTTTGATTTGGTCGATTTTTTGAGCAAGTTGCCCAAAGATCAAAAACTCGGGGCGGTGCTTAGCAAAGTACAAGCTGAGACATTGCGTAAGGCCTACAGTTTCGACCTACAGTTTGATCCAAACAAAACCCCAACGCAGATCTTGGCGGATATCAAGCGACGCATGATCCCCGGCATCAAGCAAGACGGCGCCCCGGTCGACGTCAAGCCGCAAATTTCCAAGAGTGTGTTTGGCGTGCCTACGGCAAACACGAGCAAGCTAGCGCTGGCAAAGAGTTACAATTTTTTTACCGACAAAAAAACTGCGCGCTGCTTGTTCGATGGGCCGATGTCTCAGTTTAGTGGCACCTGCTGGGCCCATGCGGCAGCCGTGGCGGTGTCGACGGCAATCTGCAAAAGCGAAGTTGCAGCGGGCAGTAAGATCGACAACATTGGCTACTGGATGAGCCCGCAACAGTTGGTAACGTGCGTCGACGCCAAGCGGCTTGGATCAGATTTTGAACAAGGTACGCCGTACGGCGACGGCTATGATTCGAAAAAGGTTATTAACCAATTCGTCA
>JAGPDK010000081.1 GCA_018057605.1 Kofleriaceae bacterium
CCGTTGACGAAGCCTGCGACGACGGCAACGCCAACGGTGGTGATGGGTGCGCAGCCGACTGCAAAAAAATCGAAGTTTGCGGTGACCGATTTATTGACCTGCACGAAAGCTGCGACGACGGCAATCTAATCGGCGGCGACAACTGCAGCGCGCAATGCAATCTCGAAATTCCGGTGGCGCTGCGCATTGTGGCCGGCAACTTAACGTCCGGCAACTTACCGAACTATGATGGCGGCCACGGCGCTCGCATTTTTGCTGCGCTGCATCCTGACATTGTGCTGATCCAAGAAATGAACTCCGGCGACAACAGCGCCACCGCGTTGCGCTCGTTTGTCGATGCCACGTTCGGCGCAGGTGCATATTATGCCCGTGGTGCGGGCACCATTCCCAACGGTGTCGTGAGTCGGTTTCCAATCATCTCAGCTGGCGAATGGACAGACTCGCAAATTCCCAATCGCACATTCGTGTACGCGCGCATCGATCTACCCAATTCGCCACGCGATTTGTGGGCCGTGAGCCTGCACTTATCAACCAATGGCACGCTGCGGCCGTTGGAAGCCGACGAATTGATTGGCCTGATTCAAGCAGAAGTCCCAGCAACCGACTATTTGGTGCTCGGCGGCGATCTCAATACCAGCTTGCGCAACGAATCGGCGATCATGAAACTCAGTGCCGTGGTGCAAACTGCCGTGGCGGCGCCAGTAGATCAAAATGGCCTCAATGCTACCAATGCGCCGCGCAACAAGCCGTTCGATTGGGTCATCGCCGACGGTGATCTGCAGCCATTCACCGTATCAACCAACATCGGCGGTATTACCGCGGCCGCGGGGTTCGTGTTCGATACCCGGCTCTTTTCGCAGGCCCAGCTCGATGCTGGATTTGCGCCCGCCCTGGTCGGCGACAGTGCTGCCACCGGCATGCAACACATGGCGGTGGCCCGCGATTTCGTCATGCCAGCGCAGTAAGTTCCGCGACAAAATCGAACCCAGCCAGCTTGCAACAGCGAACGATTAGCAAAGATACTAGTGGTTGCAGCTACCAATGAATCGAATAATATTCGCTTTGCATCATGGCGTGATGGCCGCCGACGTACTCATACAAGAATCGGCGATCGTGACTGGAGAGGTCGACTTTTATGCCGGCCTGACACCAAAAGCGCGGTGAGCCGTCGGGATGGGTACCGCCCATGGGGGTCAACCGCGCGAAACGAACATGGCCTTGCGCTCGGATGATTTCGTCGAGCTGGGGAATTTCGATTTCAAGCGACACGGTGCGGCTGGCATGCTGCGGATCGAACGGCCGCTCCAAGCGCAGCCCCTCGGACGAAAGTTCCAGCACAGTGGCGTGGCGTTGTTTGTTGCCAGCCGTCACCGAGCAGATCGATTCGAGTGGAATCCGCGGCCCTCGACGACGAGCCAACCAATCTTTACAGTACTTTGCGCGCATAGAAAATTCTAACGTGGACCAGCGGCGCGTCAAAGTTTTGAGCGTTCAACCAGACTTGACCGTCGCCGAACAGACGTCCGCCCACTAGTACGAGGTGAACACCGCAGGCGTACACGACAACGCTGGCCAGGCGAAGACCGTGAGGCTCTTAAGAAAAAGGCGCGCCTCACCTGAACCGCCGTACGTCGAGACCTCGTGGGATTTGCGGTGCCTGCCACAACGAAAAAGGAGCATCTGCGATGCTCCTTTCTTAGCGCAGCGAGGGCCTAACGCCCCGTGGCATTATGGAGTTGGGCGACTCGCCAGCAGCTTGGCTTTATCGTAGCCGGCGCCGTTCACGAAGGCAACGGTGGCGACGTAGTCGAGTTTGCGGGTAGCTTTGTCGCCCATGGCTTGCACCAAAAAGCCGGTCGGCGAATAATTGAGTGGGAAGTTAGCGTTAAGCTGAGCGGCCGGATCCGCAAGTTGTTCGTCGGTTGCGCCGGCAGCTTTGGCGCCGAAGAATCGCGAGAGGGGGCCCATCAGTGGCGCGATTTGTTGGGCAACCGCGCGGTGGCCCGACGACAACCTGGCGGCATCACCTTCGGCGAAGATGCTTGCGATAGCAGGCCCACGCGCTTCGGCAGGCAATTGCATCGCTGAAAGCAGAGGACCGTCAGCCAAACCAACTTTGTCACCATTACCAACCATTGGCATTGGTTCGAACACTTCGTCGACGCAACTTGCACCAGCGGCCGGTGCCGAGCGAATTTCTTCAGCGGTGCAGTTCGACAAAGCGATCATGTGCCAAGCAAATTCCGAGCAGAACATTGGCAACTTGGTGCGGGTGTCTTGTTCGAGGATGATTTTGCCCAGTAGCGTCACGGTTTGACGGGTAGTTTTGCCCGAGCTCACAAACGCTGGGGTCATATAGTCCGATTGAAACTTCACTTGTTGACGCGCGCCGTTGATGCGCGGCAACGCCGACTTGAGGCTCTTGATCCAGGTTTTGAGTTTGTCGCGACGACCGGCTTGTTCCATCACGCGCGGCCGCACAATTTGCAGCGCATCGGTGCCAGCATCGTTGGCGCCGTCGCCAGCATAGTGGGCCGTATCGAACTGACCGACGTACATGGTGTCGAGCGGGCTATCGATGTTATAAGCCGCGCCGTTTTCAGTATAGACCAAGCCCGCATGGGTCGCGCCCATTTGGATGTGCGGGTACGCCATGGTGCCAGCCAACTCAGGGCGGAAGGTCAACACCAAGTCGCCATCTTGCAACACGCCGGCAGCAGCGAGTTTGGTGGCCATTTCGCGGCGCGCGGCTTTGTGAGCAGCAACGCCTGCGCTTTGACGAATCGCAATAATGCGCAGGCCGGCTTCGTCGCCTTGCAACGATTTGTTCCACAGGGTCGGATACGGATACCCAGCGCGATTGAGCGGAACGGTCACCGCAGTTTTCGGCACCGAGAAATAGAAGGGCACGTCAGCCAAACGATCAGGTGAAGCACTATTGTAGGAGTCTTCTTTGCCACCACGGCTATCGACATCTTCGTAGCTGTCGACATCGGGCTCAGTGGCGCATGCCGCAGTGAATGAAACAGCGGCAGTGGCGAAGGCAAACAAGCTGGTGCGGATGATGGTCTTCATGATGACAACGGTAGTTTGCAATCACCAAGCCAACTCCTGCGTTAATGTAACTATTTATAATTAATTCATTTTATGCCGACACCCTAGGTCGCTGGCGGCACCGGCGGCCAGGGAACAAGGAGCCTCACGGCCGATCGAACCGCCACCTGGCAGTGCGACGCACCACAGCAAAGCCGCAAAGCCTCACGCCCCAGGGCCGGCAGTGCCCAGACCCCAGCAAGTCGGCAATATCCGATCTAATAATGCATTGTGGTTCATGGAAACGCCAAAAACAGTTCACTGAGATTGCTCGCAGTTGCAGCACCTCGCAGATACGGCCGCACGTTGAAGATATCTTGCATGGTGCGCACGAACGACGAATGATCAAACGCGGTGACGCTGGCATACCCAGGTTTGACGTTGGCCGACAAAACGATCATGCCAATTGGGCCATCATAGGCGGGGCCTGGTTCGCCTTCATCCCAGACAATAAATATTGCACCATGGTCGGCGTACGCCGCCGAAGCCAACAGCATGGGCACTTGCGTTGCTAGCCAATCATCGCCGATGCGAATGGTATCGACTAGCATGGGATCACAATCGGGCCGCGCACCGTGCATGTCGCTGCACAGGTTAGGCGTAATAAAGTTGTAATTGGCAATGTGGCCCGCCGCTAGATCCCCTGCCAGCTCGGGATACGGCCGTACGTGCGCAATGCAGTTAGCCGAAGTCGCGCTGTTGTTCGTGGTGACATCATCAAAATATAAAAACGGTGCGTGGCGCGGCGCCCATAGTCCGCTCGACACCAACGGACAACCCAGGCCATCAATATTCTCAGCGTAATTTTTCCAAGTATAGCCAACCGCCGCAAGCTGCGAAACCAAATGCTCGGTTGTTGCAAAGTGATGCGCGCTCGGGTCTTTGCTGTCGAGCACGCCCAGATTATCGCCGGCTTCGAGCCAAATGTAATTGGGTTCACTCGGATGCAGGCCCGGCGGAGTTTTGTAATTCTCGGCGTACGCGGCACTACTGAGCAAAGAATTAATGTACGGCGCCGAGGGACTGCCTTTGATAGTGGCCCAACTATGGTTCTCCATCGCAATGACAAACACATGTTTGATGCCAGCGAGCGTCGGCGCATCAAGTCGCGCAGGCGCGTCGAGGTGCGGCGCGTCAGCGACTGGCGGTGCAGCGAGGTTGTCGCCGCAGCCCGATGCGACGAGACTAGCAAGCCACAGCAACGGTGCCATACGAGCTAAAGACTTGTGCATAAATCACTGACCCTTCTTTGTGCCAAGCCATCGTGACTTGCATCGTTGCGCGTCAGTCAAAGCCCAGCCGGTATGCGCCTTCCTAGCGCGTATGCCGCTGCACCGAGGTGAACGCGGCGGTTGGCGGCACGGCGTTCGCTCACATAGAACGCCACCAAGGTAACGCTGCCGACCAGCAAAAAAACAAACATGAGGCGTGCTAGCGCCCGCTGGTCATTTTAAGCATCACCATTGGCGTTTTTACAATAATGCCAAGCTCGGTTTGCAAAAAAGTATCGAGGCGTTCCATCGACGCAGAGTAAGCCAAATCGTAGAGCAACTTGATGCGCATATCGTCAGCCAGCGAACCCTTGGTTTCTTCGATGCCATAGGGATTTTGTAGCGTCGCGGCGAGCTTGGCGATTTCGCTGCCTTCAGGAATCGAACCGGTGTAGCCGAGCGACACCTGTGCTAAGCCAGTAATGCCTGGTTTGACGTCGCGCATGCGCTCTTCAAACAGTGGAATTGCGTACGCCAATTGTTCGAGCAATTCTGGGCGCTCGGGGCGTGGCCCGACGATGCTCATCTCACCGCGCAACACGTCCCAAAATTGTGGCAACTCATCAAGCCGGCTCTTGCGCAGAAATTTACCAACTTTGGTAATCCGTGGATCATCGGCGTCGGCAATTACCGCACCCGTACCTTTTTCCGCATCCATGCGCATGGTGCGAAATTTAGTCATCATAAATTCGTTGAAATGCAGCCTTCGTACACCGTTGCTCGTGCTCACGGCACGCAAGCTGCCAGCCCGGCGCTGACGATAGAAAATCGGGCCAGGCGAATCCACATAGATCGCAGCGGCAATGAGCGGCATCAACGGAGCCGTCAGCATTAAGCCGGCCGCCGCCCCGGCCACGTCAATCGCTCGCTTTACCAGCCTTACACTTCGCAGCATGTGGGGATGATCCTACCACGGACAGCGAAGTCCTGTTATGCTTGGCGTGCAATGAGCGTTGCAACTCTCCGCCTAACCGTACCCGGGCACCTGCGATTCCGCACGGTGGCGGTACGGTTCGTCGCCGAGGCCTGCCGGTTGGTTTCAGGCTCGCCCATTTTCGATGATCGCACCGGGGCGTTTCATGTGCAGCACCCCTTCGATACTGCGTTTGTGTCGGCGTTTATGGAAATTTACAATAACATTGCGCTGCACGCTTATGGTGGCAGCGGCGGTGGATTGATTGAACTCACGGCCTTGGTAGGCCCGACATCATTAGCGCTCGAAGTGCGCGACACGGGGTCGATCTTTGATCTTACCGCCGTTCCCGTGCCTGCGCTCGACGAGCTACCAGAGGGTGGCATGGGACTCCACATTGCCCGGACCATGCTCGATGAAATGACTTACCATCCCGGACCACCGAACTTGTGGCGCCTTAGCAAGCGCCTGGTGTTGCCGGTTAGCCCCAGTGATTTTTCGCAACCGACCTAACGTCGGACCCACGTAACCGTAACGAGGCCCACCCGTGACAGCATCCTTCGACGTCCAAACTCAACAAGGCCAGCCCACCCTCGTGGTACGCGGCTCACTCGATATCAACAGTGCCCCTTCGCTGGCCGAACGCATCGATCAGCTGCTCGCCACTAAACCTGGCCGAGTTGTCGTCGATTTAGGCGCGTTAGACTTAATCGATAGTTCCGGCGTTGCGGCGCTGGTAAAACTCTACAAAGGCATCCGCGCCCAAGGCGGGCACATGGAAATGCGCGGCACCCGAGATCAGCCGTTGGCGATCTTCAAATTGTTACGCATGGATAAGGTGTTTGGCATTGCGTAGCGTGCGCGAGGTTAGCGCCAATCTTGCACGAGTCATCCGTTGCGCGTCCTGATCGTCACTAAAATTTTCCCCAATGCCGTCGAGCCTTTGTCGGCGCCATTCAACCGGCAACAATTTGCTGCGTTGGCCAACCACTGCGACGTAGAAGTGTTGGCAACTATTCCGTGGTTTCCAGGCGCAAGCTTACTTGGGCAACGCTCCAGCGCCGGCGCATTAGCCGCGGTACCTGCAGCCGAGGAAATTGCCGGGCTGCGCGTGCGCCATCCCCGCACGTTGTTTTTGCCACGCATGGCCCACGGCACTTGGGGCCCGTTGTACGCTGCGTCGCTCGCACCGCTGGTACCGCGTTATCGAGGCCGCGTCGATGTCGTGCTGGGATCGTGGGCCTACCCCGACGGATTTGCCGCAGTCTTGTTTGCACAAGCGCTCGGCGTGCCCGCCGTCGTGAAACTGCACGGCTCCGATATCAACAGTTTGGCAGAAATGCCCGGGCCCCGGCGCATGTTGCAATGGGCATTGCCACGGGCGGCCCGGATCGTCGCGGTAAGCCGTGCGCTCGCCGACAAAGTTGTCGAACTTGGCGTTGCACCCAGCCGCATTGCACTGGTGTCTAATGGTGTTGACAGCGAGCGCTTCACGCCACGCGACCGCCAAACCGCGCGGCACAGCCTCAAAGTACCCGCCGATGCCCGGCTCGCACTCTATGTCGGAAACCTAAAACCTGCCAAAGGTGTGCTCGACCTGCTGAGCGCTGCAGCTGCGGTCGTCGACGCTAACCCGCGCAATTATCTTGCGCTGGTTGGTGGTGGCGAATCGGCCAGTGCGATCGCCGAGGCCGCAACAGCGTTGGGCCCCGAGCGTGCCAGTCGAGTGCTACGGCTCGGTGCCTTATCCGCCGATCAAGTCGCCTTGTGGATGGCGGCCTGCGACATTTTAGTGCTGCCAAGCTGGAATGAAGGCACACCCAACGTGGTGCTTGAAGCGCTGGCATCCGGCCGGCGCGTGGTGGCGAGCAATGTCGGGGGCGTCCCCGATCTGCTTACCGACGCCACGCTCGGCGTGATGGTGCCACCGCGGCAACCCGCACAACTCGCCGCAACCCTGATTCACCAACTCACCGTTAGCTACGACCCGACGGTGGTAGCCGCCAAAGGCGCCCGGGGCGGCTGGGCCACCAGCGCCGAAGCACTTTTTAACGTGTTACGCGATGCCGTAGCGGTACGCTAGCCCGTGCTAAAATAACGCCATGGCGAGCGGTGAGATATCTGGCGACAGCGCAGCGCGCACCGCAGCGCGCACCGCACCGGCAATACTCGCCACAGATTGGATCGACACTGAAGAACCACTGCTTCGTGGTGCCGTCAGCGAACTCCAACGAATGGCGCGGCGTGCGCGAACCCGGATTCCACTGATTCTCTTAATCGCCGGCGCGATTAGCGCTGCGTTCGTTTGGAAGTCTGCAAAAAAACAGACCTTACATGAAGCCAGCATCACGCTGGCATTGACCGAACGCTCGATGTCGCGGCGCGCAACTTTTTTGCCCGTGCTCGATCTGCGTAACTACGTAGTCAACGTCTTGATGTCGGGACCTAAGTTGATGGAAATCATCGAAGCCCGCAATTGGTATCCGCTGCGCAAAAAGATGGGCACTGAATATGCATTAGCCGAACTCATGGACCAAACTGACGTCCAAGTATCGCGCAATTTCTTTTTGTACGAAGACGAAACCAATGCACCGCGCTCAGCACGCATCGACATCACCGTCGTCGACGTGAATCCCGATCAAGCCTATGCCGTCGCTGACGCCGTGGCCAATGTCATATTGTCTTCCACTGAGGAAAAGCGCCAAGCCGCCGCCGCCAGTGTTGCCAACGAAGTCAAAGCTGTGCAAGCGGCGTTCAATGACAAGATGGCGAACTTGCAACATCGCAACATCGATTTAACCGCAGCCATTGCGAGCGCCGAGAGTATCCGTGATTTGCCTGCACTGGCCTACCTGCGCGTCGAGAAACTCACCGTTAGCGATAGCATTCAACGGCTGCGCGAACAAATCACCGCCAGTTCGTTAACAGGCACGCTAGAAGCGCTAAGTGAACAAATCTCGGCGGCCGGTCAAGAAGTGGAAGTGACACGCGTGCGCGAGGACCGCCCAAGTCCTAATCCAGCGCGCGGCATGTTGCTGGTCGCCAGCTCCATCGTGGTATTTATGATGGTGCTGCTGGTGGTCGCCATCTTGCTTGGCGCATTTGATACCCGGATCCACGACGCCGACGATTTGCGGCGGCTCGGACTACCCATCATCGGCCATTTTCCTGCATTTCCAGGTGACCACGTTGGCGCACTCAAATCACGTGGCGCACTCACATCCTCGACGACAGGTCGTGTACAATTGTGGAGATTATGGCGGTAATGCTTACTCCTCGGGACCGGCTCGGCCGACTAGTTGACTTCGGGTTTAAGGCCCTGCGTTACTGGTGGTTGTTGCCAATCTTTTTTGTGATTGGTGCCGGCCTCTCGGTATTTTTCGCGCTCAAAATCAAACCCAAATATCAGTCATGGTCGGTAATCTTCTATCAAGAAAAGATTTCCAGCAGCATGATGCAAGGCCGGCAAGTGGAGCAGGTCCAGCGCAACATTGGCGATCGTTATCGGGAAATGTTGATGGCGCGCAGTCTGTTAACGCACGTCATTGAAGATGCGAAAGTAAATCCTTACCCCGAGCTCGCTAAAGCCGAGGGCAATGATGCCGCCGTGGATGCCTTGCGCAGTTCGATCAAATTTGAAACCAAAGGCATGGCTGCGTTTCGAGTTGTCTACACGGGTTCAAAACCGGCAAGCGCCAAAGCGGTGACCGAAAAGCTCACGTTCCTGCTACAAAAAGCCGAAGAAGATATGCGCCGGTCACAGGCCCTTGCCACGGCGGATTTTGCACAAACGCAAAAAGATGCAGCCGGTGAAGAGTTACGCGTGCGCGAAAAAGCCCTCGCTGAATTTTTGTCGAAACATCAAGAGTTTGCCCAAGACGCCGGCGGTGCGAGCACCGAAGGTGCAGGCTTTCGCAAAATCAAAGAAGCCACGGTTGCAACTGGCAATCCCAAGCTGCTGGCCCTCGAACGTCAGCGTGCACGGCTATTCGCACGGCTCAACGCTAAACCCGACGGTGGCAATGCGCCGGTGATGCCACGCAAAAAAGATCCAACGCCCGAGCAAGCGGCAGCGCTGCAAGTTGTGGCTGAAGCCGAGCGTGAGTATCAAGGTCGGCAACGCGAGTTAGAATCGGCGCAAGGCAAATACACCGAAAAACATCCCAGCGTGGTTAAAGCTCGCGAAGACGTGGCGGCCGCGCTGCAGCGGTTGCGCCGTGCGCAAGGCCAAGTGCCAGCGGATGTCAATGAACCGATCGCCGTCGCGCCAGCCACCGCCGAAGATCGCGTGGCGTTGCAAAAAGAACTGGCACAAATTGAAGCGCTCATCAATGAAACCCGGTCCGCTGCGGCCACGGGTGTGGCGGCACCCAAAGAAAACGCCACCACCAATCTGGTGGTTGAATTGGAGACCAAACACACTGACTTACGCCGTAGCGTAGCCGAACAGCGTGAAAAGGTTGACGCCCTATCCGATAGCGTTTTTCGAGCTCAGATCGATGCTAATCAACAACTCGCGGAGCAAGGCACGCGGCTCACCGTCGTGGATCCTGCGTTTAAACCCTTGCGTCCCATGGGCAAAGGTCGAACGCTACTTGTGATGGCTGGCGTCATGCTGTTTTTAGGGTTAGGCGTTGCCGTCGCGCTAGGCCTTGCGCTGATCGACGATCGCATTTACCGACGAGCAGATCTTGAAAATCTTGAAATGCTGCCGTTGCTTGCAGTTATTCCGCCGCTAGCAAAGCGTGCCCGCAGCAAAAAACCGAGCTCTGGCAAGGGCACCAAAGCAGGTCCAAGATGAGCAGCAAACGAACGCTTTTTGGCCAAGTCGCAAATCCCGCCGGGGCGAATACCGGCATGCCACGCCCGCACCTTCCGATGGAGACAATTGCGATGGCAGCGGTCGACGAAGCCGGCGTACCAATTATTCCGGGCAGCGAATCACCGGCGGGGCTGCAACGCCTCGGCGCCGCGCCGCAGCCCACGGCAGGCAACACCATCAGCGCAATCATGGCCGGCAATGCCCCCACTGTTGAAATTGAACTGACCCAACATACGCTGCCCACTGACCAAGTTGACGGCCGGCTGGTGCTGCTCGGCAACGCCGATTCACCGCAAGCTGCGGCATTCCGCGTCTTGCGGCACCACTTGCTCGAACATCGCAGGCCGCAAGTCATCGTGGTTACCAGCCCACGTGACGGCGACGGCAAAACCACGACGGCGATCAACTTGGCCTTGGCCTTAGCAGAGTGTGGCCGTGCCAAAGTGCTCTTGATCGATGCCAATTTACGCCGGCCAGAAATCGCCAGTGTGCTGCGCTTTGTCCCACCTTGGTGCTTTGCCGAACAACTGGCCGCGCATCGGCACCAACCGATGTTGCCGTGGAGCATGATCGAAATCCCTCAACTCTGGCTGCACGTGGCCGCCGTGAACATGGCATCGAAGCCCACCAATCTGGTCGATGCACCGGCCTTCGCCATTGCAATGGAACGGCTGCGCACTGCGAGATATGATCATATTGTAATCGATGGACCGTCGATTCTCGGCGGGGCAGAAGTCAACTTGATCCAAGATGCCGCCGACGGAGTGGTGCTGGCGCTGCGCAGTGGCCGCAGCAATGCACGCGATATACGCAATGCAATCGACCAGATCACGCCAGCTAAAATCTTCGGCAGCGTACTGCTTGAAGCCTAACGGCCCCGCACGGTGGGGTGAATTTCGCAAGCTCCCCCGCGGAAACGGGCGCCGGAAAGTCCCGGCAAGTCCATTTACGGAGGGGTTGAGCTTTCGATTTTTTCCTCGACAAAACGAATGCGCGCGGCCCAGGTCTCGTCGCGCATCGTTGCAGATCGCGCGCGCCGAGCTTCCAGCGAAGCACCTTCGGCCACGGCGACATCGAGTAGCTTGATGAATTCATCTGTTGAATGCGCGACATGACACAAGTTGGCGTACCGCACAACTTCGGGCACCGCAGTCGAGACCACCGATATTCCTGTCGACAAATATTCGCGGAGCTTGACCGGATTAACAAACTCCATGCGTTTGTCGTCGATACGATACGGAATAATACCGGCATCAAAGCCTTTGCAATACGCTGGCAAATCGTTGTGCGGCTTGCGCCCAAGCAAATGCACATTGGGCAAACTGCTGATTTTCGACGCATCAGTGAGTACTTGGCCAAGCAAGACAAAGCTCCAGGTCGGCCGCGCCCGCGCCGCAGCGGCGATCAAATCAAAATCGATCCAGTCTTGCACCGTGCCGTAAAAACCTATTCGCGGCCCCGGCAACGCCGCGAGATCAGCGGGAATGGGCAGGTCAGCGTCGAGCGCGCGCGCAAACTTGGCGTGATCAACCCCATGCGGCGACACAAACGTGTTGGGCGCATGCAAGCGTTTGTTATCGGCTAACGCGTGATTGATGGCGAATACGCAATCGAGCTTGCGCAACTGCTTTTGTTCGGTTTGCGCCATGCGAGCTTGATCCATGTTGCTAAACATCGACCACTCATCGGTGCAATAGTAGATCGACTTGCGCTCGCCAAGCCGGCCAATGTAATCGCCGGTACTTGGCAGAAATGTCCAAAGATCAAACTCGCGAATCCCTAAGCGTAACCGCATGGCGCGGATGGTGGCGCGCAGCAGCTGGCGATTGATCGCTTGCGCCGTTGGATTATGCGGTAGCGGCAGCACCAAGGGGGAAAAGACCCAGAGGTTGGTTTCAACATGGACCGGCCCACGGCCAAATTCGCGCACCTTGCGCACGATCTTTTTCATGTCGCGGCCACTCGACAAGCTGGGCGCCCGGGTGGCGACGGAATTGAGCCACAGCACTTTACGAGTTTTTGCTAACTCACGCATCACGTGGTGATTTGCCGTGTGATCTTCATGCCAGTCTTTGCAAAACGCGACGATGTCAGTGGCCACGCCGTACTGTAATCGATTTTGCGACGCCGCTGGGTCTCGGGCCTTTTTGTTTTTGGCGCGAAGGCCGCCAAATCGCTACCCGCGCGCTAAAAGAGGTGGCATTGTTGAGGTCGGATGTTGCGCAAGATCTACGCTGACCTGCGACACAAAGCGTCGTGGTACCAATTGCCCGTGAGCCCGGGCTCGGTGGCTCGCATGGTGCTCAGTGATGGCACCTCGGCGCAGTTGCTGTACCGGGCCATGCAGTTTTTTCAACAGCGCAATGCCGCCCCTGCCAAGGTGATTGCGTTCGGGTTATACCGGCTCAACGCAGTGGTCGGTCATGTTGTCATCGGTCGCAACGCGCAGTTCGGTGATGGCCTAATCATCTTGCACAGCTTTGGCATCGTGGTGAACAGCAGTGTGAAGGCCGGCAAAAACCTGGTGCTAGAACATGGCGTCACCATCGGCGCCGAAAAAGATCAAAGCCCGGTGATTGGCGACAATGTTTTCATTGGCGCTGGCGCTAAAGTGATCGGCGGCATTCGCATCGGCAATGATGTCAAAATCGGCGCTAACGCGGTGGTTACCAAAGATGTCCCCGACGGTGCGACGGTGGTTGGCATTCCCGGTCGCGTGGTCAAGATCTATGGCCAACGGGTCGATGGCATCACCGAATTACCGAAGAAAGCCGCACGTTAGCCATGTGGCCGCCGCTGCGTACCGGCCTCAAACGTTTGATCTTTCGCGCAATGCCTGCATCGCGCTTGTTGCGGCGCGGCCCCCGCGATCGCAAACGTGTGGCCTTGACCTTCGACGATGGCCCCTGCCCAATGACCATCGAGTTATTGGACTTGCTCGATCAACTCAACGTGCCGGCAACGTTTTTTGTCGTCGGCGATCGCGCTGAAAATTACCCCGAGCTGCTCGGCGAGTATGTTCGGCGTGGCCACCAGGTGGCGGCTCACGGCTATGACCATCAGCGGTTTACCGCGCTGAGTATCGGCGAGCTCGACGAACAATTGCGTCGCACCGAGCTCGCCATCGGGCTGCAGCGCACGCTGCATCCTTGGGTGCGGCCACCGTACGGCGCGTTAGGTGCAGCGTCGCTGGCGCAACTTGCCGGCACCGGCCGCGTCGTCGCGATGTGGTCATTCGATTCAGAAGACTACACTCGGCGCGACCCCAGCGATCTCATCGCGCGCTGTTCGCCGACAGCAATCGGGGCCGGTGACGTCGTTTTGTTTCACGAAGAGCAAGCCTGGACCTGCGCCGCATTACCCACCATTGTTGCGCAATTGCGTGCAGCTGGATTTGAATTTGTGACCATGGCAGATCTGTTTGACGCGTAACCGCAAGCAGGTCCGCGGGCGACCGGCCCTCGTGAGCGCACTTCTGACGCTGAGCGCTTTGAGCGCAGGGTGTAAAAAGCCGCCAAATCCAGGCCCGAGCCTACAGATCACAGATGAATCAGTGCGTTACAAACGCGGTGCCGCGCTGCCCACCACCTCGCCGATCTTCGACGGGAAACAGATCCATATCGCCATGGCCCGAGGCGAAACGTTCGGCATGCAAGTGTTGTCGCGCCAAGCCGTGCCATCCACGGTGACGCTGGCCGACACGACTGTGACCGTGGTGCCATTTGAACAAACCTGGGTCACCGTGCGTCGAGGCTCCACCGATATGTACGGTGGCGGGATGCGTGGCCCAGGCAACTATGCCGACGGCCTGCAACCCGTTGCTCAACCACGCAGTGAGCTTGCGCTGTTTGACATCACGGTGCCGATCGACCATCCCGCACAGACCGTGCAAGGCCAACTCACCGTAGGTGCGCAAACCTTTCCGATGATCATTGAGATCGTCGATGTTGGGCTACGACTCGACGCGCCCTTACGGGTCTGGGCCTACTACGACGAGCGTGAACTTCGTTGGAGCAGCGACGAAGTCACCGCCGCCGGCCGGACTGACGATGCCCTACCCAGCACCGATCCTGATTCACCGCAACAAGCGCGCTGCGTTGCGATGTTTCGCCAACATGGCGTGCTTGCGGCAACCACGCTGACCGCTGCGCAGTGGCCGCAGTATCGCAGCCAATTCGCAGGCGCCCAGTATGTGCCGGTGCGCATGCGTTCGCTCGACGATGCCGCGCAGGTCAAACAAATCGTGCAAGACTGGATCGCGGCTACCCAAGATAGCGGTCAGGTGCCGTTCGCCATTCCTCTCGACGAGCCGCGCACCATCGAGCAGCGCGCAGCCGTACGCCGTGGCGCGGAACTAGTGCGCCAAAGCGGCGGCGGTGCCGGCCGATTTTTGTTTGCGGTGACCGATGACCCACAACCCGTGTACCTCGACCTGGTCGATTTGTATTTCACGTTATGGGTAAAACGCGGCCAAGCCAAAACGGTTGGCAAACCGATCTGGACCTACAATGGACGGCCCCCCGGTGCCGGTGCCATGGTGGTCGATGCTGCGGGGCTCAGCATGCGAACCTGGGGCGTAATCGGATTTCGCTACAACGTTGAGCTTTGGTATATTTGGGACGCCCTGTATTGGCATGATCGCCACAACCGCGATCGAAGCC
>JAGPDK010000506.1 GCA_018057605.1 Kofleriaceae bacterium
GAACGATTCGGGTAATGGGACCCGACCTTGGAACTGGATCCATCTTCGGCAAGGTCACGCAAGACGAATTGCAGCGTGAGGGATCCGATGATTGGATCGCACGCATTGACGGCGAAACATTGCGGTGGAGCGGCCCCACTGAACCCAACAAAATTGTGGGGCTTAGCAAACCGGAATACAGGCGTACGGTTCTAATATGGCTTGCTGCCTCTTACATCGAAATGAACTTAACATCACAAGAATGAGGCGGATCCCTGCATGTCATCGCGCATTAGAGAACGAAGCGCGTGAGATTGCACTGATTGTCGCAAAAGACGATCCCGGCACGAAGCCTTACGAAGGGCGACCGGTTAGCCACAAGACGTTGGTTGAACTTCGAGTCATTGCTAAGAATGTAGCGAGTGACTCAGACTCAAAACGCGTCGAACTACTCGAACAAGAAACAAATCGGGCGTGCGGATCCTGGTCGGCGAATTGGAGATAGCGAAATAGGTGTCTGTTTAGATCCTGGCATCAAAGGGTCTTGTACGACATCGCGACGAAGCTCCCTGCAGATTTACTCCAACGGGAAGGCGCTTGCGGTTGAGTGCAAATTTCAAGGTACTCAAGGCACGACAGACGAAAAAATTCCGTATGCACTTCAAGACTTAGAAGCACTCTGGTTACCAGGCTGCCTGGTTTACGCAGGCGAAGGTTGGTCGAAGGGGGTACTTCACACGCTGGAAGCCTCGCGACTGGCCGCATATTGTTTGCCTACTACCAAAGGACCAAGTGCAGAAACCAAGGAAATGGATCATATTATCGGGGCAGTTTTTGGGCTCTGGGCTCAAGTACTGAAGCTAAATGGAAAGCGGTTTGAGCTGAAACCATAGTTTTGGGACGTGCAAAACATAGGATACCTTTAACCCTGGTTAACCGCGATGATGCCGTTCGAGCCATGGCTCGGCGTCGACTTCGCAGCGCAGCCGGGGTAGAGTCCGCGCCGTATGAACCGACTATTCAGTGTTGCGATGGTATTGGCGCTTTCAGGTTGCACCGACGGCCTTGGTTGTGACTCCAAGCCTAAAGAAGAGCGCAAAGAAGTTCCGGTAGCTCCTACGCCAGCGCCGGCACCAGCACCAGTACCTGCTACGCCGCCGGCCGCGCCTGGTTCGGGCGATCCTGCTACCGGCTCTGCGGCCGTGCCCGCCGCTGGCTCGGCAGCGACGCCTGCTACCGGTTCTGCCGTCGTGCCTGCCGCTGGCTCGGCAGCGACGCCTGCTACCGGTTCTGCCGTCGTGCCTGCTGCCGTCGTGCCTGCTGCCGTCGTGCCTGCTGCCGTCGTGCCTGCTGCCGTCGTGCCTGCTGCCGTCGTGCCTGCTGCCGTCGTGCCTGCTGCCGTCGCGCCTGCCGCTGTTGCACCCGCTGCGGTCGCACCCGCTGCAGGATCTGCCGCTGTTGTTGCGCCAAGCACAAAATAAACGGCGAAAGCCCGTTCATGGCGAGCGCGTCTACTCGGTTCGGCTATGCAATGTGCGTCCGACGATCGGCACAAAAAAACCGCGCTGGGTAGCGCGGTGATTCGTGGCTAAGCTTACGCTTGGCTTACAAGAAGAACGTGAACTTCTTGCTCTCGCGCGATTTCTTGGTCAAGTCAGATTCGAGTCGGTTGCCTTCTTCGAGCAGGGTTTTAACCCGCGCGAAGATGGTGCTCAAACGCTTGGTGTACAGCGCCGAAGCTGCAGTCTCGGGCGAGCCCTTGAGTACGTCGAGCAAGGTGCCGCTCTTGTCGAGCAGTAGCAGTGACTTCGGTGCCACGTTGTCACCGGGGCCGGCTTTGGCGAGCTTGCCGTTGGCCCAGGTCGCGCCAGCGCCATCGCTGCGGTATTGAAAACCCGTAACGCCGTCGCTGCATGCGCCAGAATCAGCCGCCTTACCGTCGCCACACAGTGGTTTGCCTAGTTCCACGAACGATGCACCCAACGAGCCACCAGCCGCTTTGGCTTCTTCGGCAGTTGGGTTGTTGAGCAAGACGCCGTAGCGAGTTGCGCCAATGCTCGCGAGTGGCGCATTTTCGCTTGGCGTCACCGCGGCCTTGTCGAGTTTGGCTTTCGAAGCAACCAACGCAATGTCGTCGAATTGTGCGGCTTTGGTGTGTTGGTCGAGCATCGATTTTAGTTCGGCGATGCCGGCAAAAAACGCCAATGTCCGACCAGACACTGCTGAGTCGAGCGCGTTTTGTTTGTAGCGGAAAACGATTTCTTCTTTAACTTCGAGTTTGCCCGCGAGCTTGGCGACTTCGGCGCTTAACTCTTTGGTTGGCTTAAAGTTGTTCTTCGACAAATCGTCGAGGGTTTTATCGAGTTCGTTGATGGTCTTTTTCGAGGTCTTTACGACCGACAAAATATCGCCAGCACCACGAATGCCTTCGTTGTAATGTGCGCCATTTTTGGCCATTTGACCAATGGCAACGCCCAAGCCCAACGCAACAATCGCAGGCACGATCATTTTAGCAAGGCCCACACCTTTGCCGCTGGCCCCGACGTTTTCAACCGGCTTACCGTCGTTGACGATAATCATTTCGGGGGCCCGCTGCACGGCGCGCATTTGCGCCATCGCGTTCATTGCGCCGAACGGATCATCGGCGGCATTAGGCATCGCAGGTTGCGCGGCTGCCATGGGCGGCGGTTGCGTTCCGGGTGGCGGCGGCACATGGATGCCAGGCGGAGGCGTGACGGGTGCAAATGCAGCCGCCGGTCCGCGCATGGGAGCAGCTTGGGACGCAGCTGCGGGTGCCGAGCCGGAATCGCCGGCTTGTGGCTCGGCGCTAGCAGCGCCTTTTTTTAGCCCGAGGCGAGCTTTTAGGTCGCTGATATCTTTGCTTTGCGGGCGTTTTGGTTCAGACAAGGGAAACCTCCGGGCCGGGACTCTACGGACCGCGCCTTCGGGATGTCAAGCGGGCCGCAAGCAGTTAATTTTGTAGAAAGTTCGCGTGGCTAGGACACAGGGCCTGTATCGCGGTTGCGTCAGTCATCGAAAGAGTGAAGGATTTTTCACGATTTACCGTCGAGCGCGAACCAATATTGTGAGCTAACATTTTGTATTTGTGTGGCTTTTCCCGGATGGAGATCTTCCGGCCGCACTGGCCTGCACTATGCATTAAACTTTTTTGCTGGTTGGCGCGTCCAATCAACTAAAGGCACTTATGGCAAACAAACTCGCAATCCTGGTTAGTTCTTCTCTTGCCGTCGCATCCTTGCTTGCGGCCGCGGCCCCAGCGTCAGCGGGTGTGCGCATCCGCTTTGGTGGCGGGGTTCGCGTCGGCGGGCATGTCGGCGGCAGTATTCGCTGGTCGCGCCCGGCGCGGGTTTGGCGGCCGGCACCGCGACCATTCGTTTCGGGCACGATTTATGTTGGCGGGAACGGCTATCAAGAGGGTTATTACCCCGGGGGCTACGTGTATCCAACCTATGTTGCCCCGGTAGTGCCATCGTATTATCCAGTGGCACCGGGGCCCCAGGGGCCAAGCGCGTATCAATACGTGGCGCCGGCACTTCAGCTCTCGCGCTTTGCCATCGGTGTATTTGCCGGCGGTGTCGCGACCGAAAACGACGCCCAAGGCGATGACGTTGGTTTGCTGGCTCGGGTGCGGCTCTCGCCACACTTTCTGCTCGAAGGTGAACTCGGTCGGTCGCGCATGGGCGAGGGCACGCGGGTAGATCGCCGCATTGCGGGCGCGGCAATCTTCGAAACTCATCCTCGCAGCATCCTGACCCCGTACGTGCTCGGTGGGATCGGTGCGCAAGAGGCTGAAGTTGGCGGCACTTGGGCAACTCAGCAAAGGTTTGCTGAAGTTGGCGGCGGTTTGCGGTGGCAACTATCGCCAGCGGTGCAAGTGCTCGGTGATTTGCGTTTGGGACAACGTAGCGAGAACGATGCGCTGCAGGCCCGGCCAACCGATGTCGCCGCCCGATCGATCGCGCCACAAGCCGATGGCCCCGAAAGTTATTCGCGGGTTCGCCTTGCCGTGGCGTTGAGTTTCTAGCCGCAAGTCGGCGCTACCTAGTTTTTGGGTGCGCCACGTAGCGGGGTTTTTGCAGCTGGGCTAGCATTAAAAGCTATGGTCCCCGGTATCGAGCAGCGCCATTTGATTATGCGCGATGGCACCACGATTGGGTACCAAGTGCGCGGCGATGGGCCAGTCTTGGTGCTGGCCAATGGCTTGGGTGGCACGTACTTGGCGTTC
>JAGPDK010000507.1 GCA_018057605.1 Kofleriaceae bacterium
GTATTGGAGTTGTCCGAAATTCGGACAAAGATCGCGAATCGACAGCGCACGCGCAGCCGCCCACGCCAGACTCGACGATGTGGTCGCCGTGCTGCCTGAAAAGCTCATCAGCGCACCGATCGCGGCGCTGGTAGGTGCCGACGCGCCAATTGTCCAACTGCCCGCATCCCAAAGTGACCTAGGCGATGCGCGCTTGATAGCCCAACAAGATCACCTGCGCCGCCACATCACGCTGGCTAGTTCCGAGCATGTATTGGTAGCCCTCGACACTTCTACCGCTGCAGGTCGGCAACGCGCGCGCGCGCTGCGTGCCGGCATGCCGTATGTGCAACTCACCGCCGACCAGCCACTGTCGAATCACGCCGCGAAGGTGGTACCGCTCCGCATCGGTGTAGCTATCACGATCGCGCCGGTGTTAGCCAAAGAAACCTTGCAGCGAATCTTCCGCGATCAACTCAAGCCACGTACCCGGGTTTGTTATCAACGCGCGCTTGCCCGCAACAATTCCACCGCCTTGCCCCAAGGCACCGCGACCTATCACCTCACCATGGGCCGCGGCGAAGTTATCCATGCCGACGTCACCGGCCTTGCCGACGCAGCGCTCACCGCCTGTCTGGTCGAGGTTGGGTATTCGCTCGATCTGCCGCTACCCACCGATGAACAAAACTTCGATGAATTGATCGTCGCGCGGTACCCGGTAACCTTACTGGTCGAGCAATATCAAGCAACCGTGCAGCCCGGCGACGCCGGATCAACCGACGCCATCGACATTGAACAGATCACCCCGTATCAACCCAACGCCACGCCACCACCGTTACGTGTCAATGCTGCTAAGCGGTAACGAACTAGAAGCAGCGCAGCGCGCCGCCACCGAGGGGCCGAATGCCGATATCCAGCGGCACCGTCGTTTCTTCGCCAGTGAGCGAAAAGATCCGGATGCCTGAGGCTGCGGCTTTTTGATCAGCCGCGATGATTCGCCCATCAGGACAGGCCGCAACATCGGAAATGACTTGGCCTGGACCTGACAACGGCGCCGGCACCAACATCCCCGAGGTCAAATCAAAACGACGCAGCGGCGCGGTGCCGGCAAACGATTGCGGGGTCAAAAACAAGCTTTTGCCATCGGCCGAAATCGCCATTTGGCTGGGATTGGCGCCAAGCGCTGCATTGGTGATTGCGCAGCTCGCGGTTGGCGTTGCCGCGGCCGCCGAAAACCGAGCGACACAACCTTTGGTTTGATCGGTAAAATCCGGAGAGGTCGAAACCAACACATCGCCGGCAAACGTACTGCCAGCTGGGGCTTGCACCATCTGGCCAAACGGATTCACGTGCGGCAAGTCGATAGTCGCAACCCGCGTATCACTGGCAGTATCGATGACCACCACTTTGCCGATGGTTGGCATGAAATTCTGCAAGCCACCACAGGCAACAAACAACTTGGTGCCGACGACGATGGCGCTATTACAATCAGGTTTTCCGTCATTGTCGAGTGAGCTAAGATCGATCTCCGTGATGGTGGTCATGCCACGGGTCACCACGACAACGCCTTTGCCGCCCAGCGTGGGCACGTAGATCTTGTTACCAAACACTGCAGCATCTTGTGGGTTCGACCCGGCCCCCGTCGATATTTGCAGTTTGATGGCCAAGGTCTTGGCATCAAGCACGGTGAGATTATTTTTGCCACGGTTGACGACGAACAGTTCGCCAGCGATAAGGCGAGTCTGCGGGTCTTGGTCGACCGCACCAGGCACGAGGTTCTGCTCGACGACTTTGGTCGCCGTGTTGATTCGAGCCAATGTGCCCGTCATAACGTAGTCACCGGCCACTACCAACGCAGTCGAATTTTGAATCGGGCCATCTACCATGGGTCCGTCGACACCAATCATCGGTGCATCCGGCGTTACATTGTTGCCATTATCGCCACACGCCGCTGCCAACAACAAACCAAGCGAGACGCACAGTACTTTTCCACTACGAAACATAACCAGACCTTTCAACATTCAACCAAGCAGCCAATTTTTCACAAATCTAAAACTAGTAACGCCACTCCAACCGCGCATAGAGCGCCCGCCCCGGCAACGGAAATCCCGCAACATCGACGATGGCCGTGGGCGCAGCGTTGGGGACCGCGCTGGGTTGCTCGGTCCGATTGTCCGTGACATTTTTTACTTCGGCCGACAGCGTTAGGCCCGCGCCAACGTCGACGCGCAGCCCAACGCCAAGCAACCAGCGCGCTGGCGCCTGCTCCAGATTGCCTTGATCAAGGTAGCTGTGCGCTTGCCAACTGCCATCGATAAACCCGCCGATCGGGTGACGCTGAAGCGTGCCGGCCGCGTCGATACGGGCGTAGCCGCGATGGCGCGGCCGCCGCGGCAACTCTTTGCCATTGTAGCTCGGCTCGCTGTTGCGTTGAGTGCTGTACATCAACGCGTAATTGGCCGTTGCCGAGATCGCGCGCCAGAACCGCGCTGACATAGCCAGCTCGCCGCCACCCGCCATGGTGTCGCCGATATTGAGCGGCCGGGTTACAAACCCGCCGTGGGTCACATACACGATCGTATTGCGACTTTGATTGCCGAAGCCGCTGGCTTCAACCAGCACACGATCGATGGCGCCCAGCGCGCGGCCCGGTGCCCACACGGCACCCAGTTCGGCGGCAGGGCCACGCTCCGGCAGCAACCCTGGCGAGCCCGCAAAAAATCCACGATCGCCAAAGAGTTCGGTCACGGTCGGCACCCGCGCGTACCAACCGGCACTGCCTTTAACTGCAATATTCGCTGAAATCAAGTAGCGCAGCGACGCGCGCGGCGACGGCAGCAATTGTTGGCGCACCGGGAGCGCCACAGCCATAGCCGAGTTGCCATCAACGGGCGGTGCCGTGCGCAACCAATCAACGCGCAACCCTGGCTCAGCGGTGAGCCGCGATCCCAGGTGCAGCGCGGCACCGATCGCAACGGCTGCGCCGACGCGATTGCCACGCGATGTAGCACGATCGTCGACGCCAGCTTGGCCATCGACAAAACGCTCAGCTTGGGCTTGGCCGACGGCCGTGAGTTCATGCTCGCCCAACGCTGCGGTCCATTGCGTGTGGCCGCCACCCGCGAGCGTCAGATAGGCGCGTTCTTGCGCGGCGAGGCCAATTTCATTGCCAGGATCGGCAAACCGTTGCTGCTCGACCGTTGTGTACACGCGGTGCGTCGCCACCACGACGGGCACGTCGTCACGACGCCACTCATCGCGTTTGGTGGCATCGGCGATCACATTGCGGGTTGCCAGCGACGCTTGTTGCGCCGGGTAGTACAACGAGCCAGGCAATTCTTGGGATTTCACCAGCGCCCGCGCGCCTGCGCTCCAGCTCTGGTCGATGGCGCCAATGCGACTATTGGCCTCGACCGACCAATAGCCGTTATGCGTGCGTTGCATAAAGCCATCATCGTCGGCAAACAGCGGTGTGCCATTGTCGGAAAACACCGCGAAGTCGCCACGCGCAGCCGCGTAGGCAACCGTGGTGGAGGTGGCGAGTGCGGTGTTGGCTACACGATCGCCGTGCCACACATTGAGATTGCGTGCTCCGAACGAACCATTACCGAGCGCCACCCGCAGCCGTGATCCGTCGAGGGTGCGGCCCAAACGTGTGATCATATTGACTGCGCCGCCGACGCCACCGCCGGATAGCTCCAACGGCAACGCACCGCGAAACAGCTCGACCGTGGCAAAACTTTCGAGCGAATAACCACCCAGGTCGGCGGTGACCGATGCAATACGCGACAACGGCACGCCATTGACCATCACGGCGGTGTGGCCCGGCGCGGCACCACGCACCGACACCGACGAAAACGTACCCAAACCACCGAGGCTGCGCACTTGGGTGCCGGGCGCAGCAATCAACGCGGCGGCGACGCTTAGTTGCTCGCCACGGTGATCGTCGGCATCGACGATCGAGACAAACGGACTTTCGCCGAGCATACGCCGTCGATGTTTGGCCGCGGCATTGGCGGCGCGTTCAATGACGATGACTTCATGTCCGACGGCTGACGTTGCTGCCGGTGTCGGCACGGGCACGGGCACGGGCACGGGCACGGGCACGGGCACGGGCGCGGGCACGGGCACGGACACGGGCACGGGCACGGGCACGGGCACGGGCACGGGCACGGGCACGGTCCGCAACGCCACCAAATCCGCAGGACTTGGCACCGCCGCAACGGGTGGACCTGCTGTAGCC
>JAGPDK010000082.1:0-11082 GCA_018057605.1 Kofleriaceae bacterium
CCAAAAATGGCACGAGTGAATTTACCAGTTGCCACGCACTGCGCATGGCCACCGAGCCTTTGTACCGATTGCAGTGAGCCGCCAACTGTAGCGCAACTTCTCTCGGGGCCGTCGCAGGCGGACCTGGTAGCGGCGGACGAGCCGACGGCGTGACCGGGATGGCGGCCGCCACCTGGGCCGCGCCGCGGCGCATCGGAGTGGCCGACAGCTTGCCCATCTACAGATACGCCGGATCGGTGTACACACCCATCTCAGACCGGAACAGATCACAAATCTCGCCGAGCGTGACATGGTTTTTCACAGCTTCGAAAATCGGCGGCATCACGTTTTGCTTGTCGTCGTTGAGCGCCGCTTTGACGGCGGCCAAGCAACGTGCAACCGCCGCATTGTCGCGCTTGGCTCGCGAGGCCCGAATGTTCGCGATTTGATTCTCTTCAACTTCGTGTTCGATTTTGAGCGTTGGAATGCCATCACCGTCGTCGGCACTTTTGTACTTATTCACCCCAACGATCGAGCGCCGCTTGGTATCGACTTCACGTTGAAAATCGAAGGCCGAACGCGAGATTTCGCGCTGCGGATAGCCCTCTTCTACTGCTTTAACGATGCCACCCATCGCATCGATCTTGTTAATATATTCCCACGCTGCCGCTTCGACTTGATCCGTCAACGTTTCAACGTAGTAACTGCCTGCCAACGGATCGGTTACGGCACCGACGCCGGTTTCTTCGTAGATGACTTGTTGCGTGCGCAGTGCGAGCATCGCAGCATCTTCGGTTGGCAATGCGTAGGTTTCGTCGTAGCTGTTGGTGTGTAACGATTGCGTGCCACCGAGCACCGCCGCGAGGCCCTGCATGGTCGTGCGGATCACGTTGTTCAACGGTTGCTGTGCCATCAACGAAACACCCGCGGTTTGCGCATGGGTGCGCAGCAGCCAGCTCTTCGGATTTTTCGCGCCGAAGCGCTCCTTCATGATTTTGGCCCACATCCGCCGCGCTGCACGGAATTTGGCAATTTCCTCGAAGAAATCGTTGTGCACGTCGAAGAAGAACGACAACCGTGGGGCAAAATCATCAACATCAAGGCCAGCTTCGAGCCCAAGTTGCACGTAGCCAATACCGTCGGCCAAGGTGAACGCCAATTCTTGCACGCCGGTGGCGCCGGCTTCGCGAATGTGATAGCCGGAGATCGAAATCGTATTCCACTGCGGCATGGTGTGCGTGCACCACGCCAACATGTCGCGGATGATGCGCATGTGGCCGCGGATCGGGCTGATCCATTCTTTTTGCGCAATGAATTCTTTGAGCATGTCGTTTTGCAGGGTGCCGCGCAACTTGTCCGGCGACACGCCCTGTTTTTCTGCGACCGCCACGTACAACGCAAGCAACACCGCGGCTGGCGCATTGATCGTCATCGACGTTGAAACTTGGTCCAGAGGAATATCCCCGAACAAGCGCATCATATCATCGAGGTTGGCAACGCTGACGCCTTCGCGTCCGACTTCACCGAGCGAGCGCTCGTTGTCAGGATCGTAACCCATCAACGTTGGCATATCGAACGCGGTTGAAAGGCCGGTGGTGCCGCTTTCGAGCAAGAACTTGAAGCGCTTGTTGGTGTCTTCGGGTGTGCCAAAACCGGCAAACATCCGCATCGTCCATGGCTTGCCGCGATACATCGTGGCATGCGGGCCGCGGGTGTAGGGATATTGCCCTGGCGCCCCTAAGTCTTTTTCGTAGGTCCAACCGCGCGACGACAGATCGTCTGGACCATAACTGGCCTTGAGCGGAATACCCGACATCGTCTTAAACTCTTGAGGATCGCGCGCAGCGGTTGCGCCGCTCGCCCCATCAGCTTTACGTGCTGTTGCCATGTGTGCGGTTTACCACAAGCGCACATCAAAGCCGTGGACCTTTTTGCGTGGTTTTTTGGGTGGCTAGATCAGCAAATTTTGAGACTATCCAGGGATGCTTGAGTTCACGACCCGCCTTAGCACCCTCGCGCTGGTGGGGCTTAGTGCGTGTAGCTTTGCAGCCAGTCCAGCGAGCACTGACGGACAGCCGGCGACCGATGCCAGCGCTGCTGGCGATGCCGCCGATGCGACGTGGACCGACAACAGCCTGCTTGATTTTTCTCGCCCTGGGACTAGCGCGACCGATGCGACCGCGACAACTTGGAACACCCTGGAGCCAAACGGCATTATCCCTAGCTTTTGGCTCGCGCATGCGGCACCTGGCACCGTGACCGGCTTCACCGGGGATGAAACGCAAATCGACTGGGATATGTTGCCACGTGACATCCCAACTTCGATCAACAACCTGAGTGTCCTGCCGTTCAACAACAATTCGCCGCTGTGGCTTGATGCCGCAAGCGACAAGTTTGTATTTTGGGGCGAAGGCGAGCTTCTGCTCGCCCCTGGCGTCACCCAATTCGAATTGATCGCCGACGATTTTGCTGCCGTGCAAATGCAAGCACCCAACCAACTTGCGTTTACCAACGTCACACGCGCCCGCGTTGGCAACGGCCCGCAAGTCGGCAGCGTCACGAATCCAACTGCGACGGCCACGTGGGTACCGATTCGTTTCGCCATGCGCGATGCTGGCGGCGGCGCAACGTTTGAATTGCGCAGCCGACTCGGCGAAACTGGCGCGTTTGCGCCAATTGACAACGACGACATGCGGATCAACGCCACCCAAGCCCCGCACTTGTTAGCGTTAGGATTTGATGATTTTGGCAACACGCAACTCAGTGGAGCGCGAACCTGGCAAACGTCGCTGGCCAACCAAACGAATAGCAACAACGCACCGCTTGGCTTGGGCATAACCAGCGACAGCAACTTTTCAATTGTCTGGCTAGGCCAATACCGCGTCGAGCAAGCCGGTGCGCATACCTTTTTCTTTAACACCGACGATGGCCACCGGCTCACAATCGATGGCACGATCATCGTTGATAAACTCAGCAGCAGTGCCCAATCATCACAGACCACGGTGGACCTCACGGCGGGCTGGCACGACATCGAAATCGATTGGTGGCAAAGCAGCGGGCAAAACCGCGCATTGATCAGTGTTCAAGCCCCCGACATGGCAGCGCCAGCGGTGTTAGCACCTACCCAGCTCCGGCCAGTGGTAACGGGCCGCAACCGATTCATTGCCGTGCCACGCAATGGTTCGAGCAACATCGCTGCCAATTCAACCATCACGTTCGATCTCGCGGTTAGTTTGCCTACTGATGCCAAAATCGTCGATGCCGACCTCCGGGTGACGTTCACGGGTGACAATGGCACCGCAAAACTATTCTCACCCTCGGGAACCGCACTTGCCGATTTCAATCTCAACAACAACAGCACCACCTATCGACACACGCATAGCGATGCCACGTTGGCTGCGGACGGCAATTGGAAACTTGAAGTCAGCAACACCCAAAATCAACAAAAGGCCGTTTCTAATATCTACTTAACCGTGACGTATCGCAGCCTAGCGAGCCCCGCGATTATGACAACCAGCAGTTTTCGCAGCGGCCCAAAAGTGTTTGCGCAACCAGTGAAAGTAAAAGCAATGAGCTGGCAGCGCCAAGGCACCGGCGCCATTGCAGGGTTCATGCGCGGCTGTGCGGCAGTCTGCGCGTTTGACGCGCCGTGGATTGCCGTTACCGACGGGCAACCCATCGTCGGCGTCACCGGCAAGCATATTGAATATCGCTTCGATTTTACGTCGGATGGCATGGCAGTACCCGCCATTGACAGCGTGACCGTAAACGCCGAGGGCCTCTGAATATGAACAAGGCGCGTTATTCCAATCTCCCAATCGCGATGAAGTTGGTTGTCCTTAGCCCCTTGGCGATGTTGGCCGCGTGTAGTTTCACCGCGAGTGGCGTCCCGGTTGATGGCAGTGACGATGCCCGCAACGACGCAATCATCGTCGACGGCAACACCGACGGGCCGGCCGACGCGCCATCCGACGCCGCAAGCGACGCGCCGACGGATGCCGGCACCGACGCCAGGTTCGACGCCGCCGGGAGTCTGCGCACTTGGGTGCAGGACAGCCAAGCCGATTTTGCGCCCGGCCTCACCACCGACAGCGCAGTGACCCCATGGAATACCATTGAACCGCTGGCGTTCGCGCCCGGCTGGATTTTGCGTGGCAAGGCTGGCTCAGCGTTTAGCGACGAAACCGCGCTGGATTTTGCCAGCCTCGATAATCCGACCGACCGAAGCTTGGCCACCTCGGTGAATTTTCAGCAATCGTTCCAGGCACCGTCGTGGATTTCCAATGTGACCGACCCGTTCACGGTGTGGGCCGAAGGCCACATGTTCCTCGCCATGGGCCAGCATCAATTTCGCGCTACTTGCGACGATCGCGGCGTGTTCGCTATCAAGCTGGCCGACGATTTCGCTAGGATTGTCAGCTGCAACTACACCACCGGCACGCAAACCGGCGACGTTGATGTGCCGGCCACAGGTTGGTATGCGATTCGCTTCGCATGGACGGACACGTTGTTGGGCGCATCGTTCTTGATGGACCATCGCAAACCCAACAACCCGGCATTTGTCGCGATCACTAGCGATGAGATGCGCAGCGACGTCACCCTCGAAGCCAACCCCCTCCAACTCGGCTTCGATCAAATCGGCATGGTGGGTTTAACCGGATCGCTATTGTGGCAACGCAGCATCGCTGACGAAAACTTCGGCACGTCGCCGAGTGCGAACCTGGGCATCACCCAAAATACCCGCTGGTCATCACGCTGGGTTGGCCAAGTTCGGCTCGAAGCGGCCGGGCCATATAGCTTCGCGGTAAATTCCACTGACGGTCACCGGCTAATCGTCGACGGCGAACGCCTGGCCGACACCGCCATTGCCACACCCGGCACCACCACCACGGTGCCACGCAACCTCACGGCCGGCTGGCACGACCTAGCGATTGATCTACACGTCAATGCGCCAAGCGATGCCGCGCCAGCGACCCTGAGTGTGAAACCCAGTGCCAACGCTCCAGAATTTGCCGGCGTCGCACTTCCCAACGATCGCTTTCGCCCGGTGGTTACGGGTTCCGAGCGATTGTTCTCGGCGCTCGACAACGCGCGAGTAAACGTTCCAAGCAACAGCACACTGTTGCGCACCATCAACACCAATGGTGTGCCTGCTGATGCGATCGTCACGGGCATTGATTTGGCGTATCGCGCGGTGCCTAGCAACGGGCGGACCCTCAACGTTGCGCTCATCGATCCAACCGGCTTGTCGGTGCCCGTTGGCAACGGCGGCAACACCACGGTGTCGCTGGCATTAGCCGATTTCAACACCCGCGCTGCCGCTGGCGCTTGGAAACTAAGCATCGACAACACCGGCAACAATCGCCAGGCCCAAGTAACTAACTTTGCAATTACCGTGCATTACCAAACGTTGTCGCAACCGGCCATTGCCACCGTCGCGAGTTATGAATCGAGCCAACACGATTTTGCTACGCCGGTTACCTTAACCAGCGTCGCGTGGCTGGAACGCCAAGCCGCAATCGGCGCCATCAAGATTTCCGTGCGGGCCTGCGCTGCGGCTTGCACGAATGAACCGTACGTTGCAGTCGCCCAAAACGGTATGGCACCGGCCGGGCTCATCGGTAGATTCGTGCAATACCGCGCGACCTTCACGTCCAACGGCATCGCGGTGCCAGCGCTCGACAAGATCACAATCGTCGGCGCGGAGTAGCACTCGACGCAGCCCGGGGGCCAAGCGCGATCGCTACTTAATCGTGCCTAAGTCAACATACGCTTGATCCACCATGACGGTGTATGGCCGGGTTTCGAACGTCAGGTGGCCTTTGCCATCATGGCGTAAGATTTCCACCGCGCCCATGCCATAGCCCATCGGCCCCATGCTGTAGTAGTGAATCGACAAACGATACGGGCCAGCCTTCGGCGTGCCATGGATGGCGAAACACTCAGGTCCGTAGCCGGTGGTTACATCGGCATACAGCTCACCACCCGATGACAAAATCGGTTGTGAGTAGAAGGCGTGGCCGCCGCGCGCATCTTGGATGTGAAAGTCGACGTCATTCGCATCGGTTTCCCAGTACAAAATGAACCGCGTCGACGCTACGTCCGCGACCGTGGCACCGAGGGCTGATGTCAACTTGGCGATCTGCGCACCTGCCTTGGGCTCGGCAGCGCGCCATGCCGCCGCCAAAATGCCAACGTCGTCGCGCAACACCCGATCCACACCGCGAAAACTATCGCCACGATAATCTTGATGAAGTCCGGCGGCGATGGCGGCAAAGGCCTCGGCAAATTTGCCAGCGCGGGCCAACGCATATGCCAACATGCGATGTGAACTTGGATGATCTGGACGATCGGCGACGGCTTTGCGATAGGTATCAATCAATAGGTCGTTAACGCCTGATTGCACCGAGGTCGACATCCGCGCCAAGCGTTGGCCAGCAAAGCGGCGCAAGTCAGCCCGCTCCGGGAACAAATCGATGATCGAGCCATAGGCTCGGGCGGCTTGCGCCGTGTCTTTGCTGGCTTCGAAGGCTTCGCCTAATGCGATCAACGCCAGCACATCGCCAGGTTCTTTGTCGTGCCAAGCTCGCGCAGCGTCCCGCGCCAGTGCAACTTGGCCACGCTTAATCAAACTCATGATGCGTGCCAGTTCGCCGGTTAACGGGGCCGGCCCCGCGAGGCGGGTCGACTCGGACGGTCGATCTTCGGCGATCGCAATACGATGCGCGCCCTCACGCACTGGGACAGGACGGCGCTCAACCCTATCGATTACCGACGGCGGTGGTGGTTCTGATGGCGAAGGTGCAGCAGCGCTGCCAGCTGATGGGCCAACGGCAACCACATCTGGTGAAATACCACTCGCTGCGCCGCCAACTGGCCGATTGTTGGGTGATACGCTGCGCTCTTGCCGTATGGTTTCGACGGTCGGGCGTGCAACCCGCCCAGTGACCACGACTTCCTTTTCCTCTTCAGCTTTGCCGGCTACCGCCACGCCCGAATCCGCGCGATCAAATTTGCCGTCGCTGTCGTCCGCGTCTTCGCCATCCTTTGTTGCGGCATTCGCCGATCTAGTGTCAGCCATCTTTTTGGCTTTGTCGTGATCGTGCGGATAGCCAGCAGTTTTTTGCACCGGCGCAACTTTGGCGATCTGCATGACCGGCGCTTTACGCTTGAGCCATTCAACACCGCCATTGCCGACCGACAAAATGTCAGCTAACGCGGTGCGAGGAATCTGGTAGCGATCATAATCAGCGTCGGATTCCAACACTAACATCGAGGTAACACTGGCCATGACACGGTTTTTTACCGAAACATCGATGAGCTTGGTTTTGATGGCATGGGCGAGCTCCGGGGTCGCCGCAGCCGCAAGTTGCGCTTCGAGCTCAGCAATCTGCGCCCGAATCAAGGAACGATCCAGCAACGGCGCCGCAGCCTTGGTTGCGGTCAACCGTGACGGCGTTGCGCCCAGGGTAATCGCTGGGGCAAACATATCGTGGCGCACGCTGGCCCGAGCGTAAATAATTACCGAATCACCACTCTGTGCTGCAGCAATCGTGCGCGGCCAAACCCATTGCGCATCGGCGACGGCAACTGGAATATTTACATTCATCGCAACGCCCAACCGCCGCGCAACTTCACGGCTGCCCAAGCGGTCGACATCGAGCACCGCGCCAACGTTGACTAATCCAGCATTACTCAATGCAGCAGCTCCAACGCTGTCGCGAATCCCGCCCACCAACGCGACATCAAGCCGATTGACGCCACGCCCAGCCAGCGATTTCGCTTTAGCAATCAACTCCGCTTTTTCGGCGCCAGCCGTTGGCACGGCGTCAGAAATAATCACAACCTGCCGGCCGGCGCTTTTGCTGACCCGCTCAAGCGCAAGACCAATATCCGAAGCGCCCAACGCGCCACGCTGCTGCAACTGGCGAAGGATGGCGTGTTGAAACTCACCAAACGTGCCGGTGAATACCGTTTCGGCGGTTTGGTCAAACGCAATAATTTCAAGCGGCGTCGCGGCACCGACCCGTGCTTTCATCTCGGCAACCATGCTCTCAAGTCGTGCGAGATCCGCCGCAAAGCCTAAACCGCGCGATGCGCTGGTATCAAACAAGATACTCACCGCGGCGGGCCGATACACCGCGTTGCGACTCACCACCGGCACCCGCATCGCGACGACATCGCCAGCCACCACGGCGTCGAGAGTTTTCCCTTGCGCCACCAAATCGGCGTCAGGTTTCCAGTTTTGTTTTTGCAGCGTGGTGGTGCGGTAGTTACCATCGGCACCCAGGACCTGCACCCGCGCCGCCAACGAACCTAATTTGGGTAAGCCCCGCAACGGCAAACGATAGCTGTCGTTGGTCAGCTCTTGCGAAAAACTAACTACCAGATGCTTGACGCCATTGGCCGGAATTGGAAACACCCGAGCGGCAAACTCATTGCCCGCTGCTTGCTCAAGCAACGCCGGATCTTGGCGTCGATGCAAAAAATCTTCGTAGGCCCGACGCGCCAATTGTTTTTCAACAACTTCGGCTTCCATAAATTGCCCGTCGTTCTCCATGGCGAACCGCGAAATCGCCGCACCGTCGGGCAACGTGATCCGGAACTTGCCTTCGCGGATCCGTGCTTCAGGATTGCGAAAGTACAAATGCAGTTCGGTGAAAGCCAACGGTCCATCAAGTACCGATTTGACTTCAACGTTGGTGATTTCCAACCCGCTACCATCCGATGCAGTCAAGCCGAACCACGCTTCGCGCGCCGCTGGCTTGGTCAACTGCTCAAAGCCCACCAACGTTGAGCTCGCCGGTGTGAGCGGAGGCGCAGTGACCACCTTGCGATTCACCACTTGACCCGCTGCAGGTGCCGGTGCCGCAGTAGGTGTTGCGCCGGCCGCCGAAGCCGCCGGATTTTGGCAGGCCAGCAAACTCGTCGCTGCCGCTGCCGCTGACCAAAGTGCCCACAGCCGCGAAAGATCACTCACGTTTTTGTCCATCCCGCGTACAACGCACGTGCTGCGCGCGCGATCTAACATGGGTATGCGCACAGGTATGCGACAAGGCCCACTAATCGCGATCGCCACCAAGGTAGGCATCTAGAATCATTGCAGATTTCGCTAGACGGGACGCCATGCGCAACGCCGTATGGCTGGTACCAATGCCGGTCACGTAAGCCCCATCGCACCAACCCCTCGGTAATTTTGGTTTCTTATTCGGACCTCGGGACTCGGACTCCGCCGACGGACGCCGAGCTTTTCCGGCCCCCGCACCAAGGCCGTGCTCATCGACGCAACCGGCGCGGACTTCGACATCCTGCTGCTGCCGTGCGTGCGTGGTGAATGCGCTCCAGAACCACAGCGTCAACGCCCAGTCATGACATACTGCGGCCATGCCGTTTCGCTTGCGCGATGTGATTGCGTTCCTCGATGAAACTCTCGAAGTCTCGCGCTTCAAAGACTTCGCCAGCAATGGCTTGCAAGTCGAAGGCGCAATCGAAATCGACACCGTGGTAACCGGGGTATCTGCGTCGCTCGGGTTGCTCGAACGCGCCAACGAACTCGGTGCTGACTTAGTGATCGTGCATCACGGGCTGGTGTGGGGTGGCGGCATCCCGGCGGTGACCGGCCCCATGGCGCGTCGACTCAAAGCCTTACTGGCCAACGACATGTCACTTGCCGCGTATCATTTGCCTCTCGACAAACATGCACGCCTTGGCAACAACGTTGGCATCGCCGATGCCATCGGCCTAGCGCTTGGCGGGCGCGATGCTTTCGGCGATGTACGCGGCACCGCGCTGGGCCTTGCGGGTACATGGCCGCAGCCAATCACCCGCGGTGAAGCCTTGGGCCGCATCAGCGCTGGAGTGTGCGGCGGTGCTGCGCCACGGTTTGTATTTCCACACGGCCCTGAGGTCATTCGCAAAATCGGCATTTGCTCGGGCGCTGCATCGGATCTTTTAGAAGCGGCGTCAGCGGCCGGTTGCGACTTGTTCATCACCGGTGAACTGGCCGAACGAGCCGCCGAAATCGCCAAAGAATTGCAGATCACCCTCGTCGCTGCCGGGCACTATGCGACCGAGGTCTTCGGGGCTCAGCGTTTAGTCGAAGAATTACGCATGCGCTTTGTTGGCATCAATGCCCAGTTTGTACCAATGCCCACCACGTTATAGTCGCCGACCAGCCAACCCAACCACGCCTCACCGATGCCATCTATCGCGCTGGCTACCAGTCCTCGTCGCGATTTTATTCCAATAGCAATGAGGTCCTCGGCATGACGCCTACTTCCCTCCACCGCGCTGGCATCGGCCTAACCCTGCAGGTGACGATCGCACCCTGCTCGCTTGGCTACGTGTTAACCGCAACCAACGAGCGCGGCATCTGCGCCATCTTGTTAGGCGATACAGCCGATGCCGTGCGCGCCGATTTGCTCCAACGCTTGCCGCGCGCAACTTTGGCGACGCTCGCGCGTAACACCGCACCGCCGACCAGCCAGATCATCAAGCAGGTAGTCGCCCTCGTCGACAATCCAGCGCAGCACCAAACGCTGCTGCTCGATGTGCAAGGCACCGCATTCCAACAACGAGTCTGGCAGGCGTTGCGGAAAATTCCAGTTGGCACAACCATAAGCTACAGCGAGTTGGCCACTAGCATCGGAGCGCCCTCAGCCGCGCGCGCGATCGCCACCGCTTGTGCCGCCAACCCCTGCGCCGTCGCCATTCCTTGCCATCGCGTTGTGCGCAACAGCGGCGAACTCGCCGGGTATCGCTGGGGCCTTGAACGCAAGCGCGCCTTGCTCGACCGCGAAAAATCACCAGCTACACCGACGCCGCGCAAAAAGATCACACGCGGGTAAAAGCAAAAAGGCGCAGCCATTGCTGACTGCGCCCCGGTCCAGAAAATCCGCGCGAGCAACGTGCGGTGGGATGAATGCCGGCGACTTGTCGGCGGCAGAAGGGACGGGAAAGTCCCTTGTGACATCGACCGGTGGGATGAATGCCGGCGACTTGTCGGCGGCAGAAGGGACGGGAAAGTCCCTTGTGACATCGACCGGTGGGATGAATGCCGGCGACTTGTCGGCGGCAGAAGGGACGGGAAAGTCCCTTGTGACA
>JAGPDK010000082.1:11182-14735 GCA_018057605.1 Kofleriaceae bacterium
TCGACCGGTGGGATGAATGCCGGCGACTTGTCGGCGGCAGAAGGGACGGGAAAGTCCCTTCTTACAGTAGATTAACGATGGTCGCGAACTTGCGGGCCACTGTTAACATTGACGTTAACCGAACCTTGTACGCCCCAACTGCCGTCGATCCACATCCAATTTTGGCCTTGTTGTTCCCAACGGCCTTGATGCCAAACTTGGTTGGCGCGTTGCCGTTCCCAGTGACCTGGCATCCATTCATACTGACCATTTTGCCATTTGTAGTTACCAGCAACCCAGATGTAACCAGGGCGCGGGCTACCGTAGTTTTCTGGGCGTGGTGCAGGCGGTGCCATGCTTGGGTACATGCCAACCGAGACACCGCCGACGATCATGCCACCATTACCGCCGCCGACGATCATGCCGCCGTTAGGACCGGCCGTCACAACGACCGAGCCGCCGCCATTGCGATCAGGACGATCAACAACGGCAACGCCGCCTTGCGCGCCAGTTGCGTCAACCGCAACTACGCCGCCCATCCCCGTCGTGTCAACGTGGGTCGCAACGGTCCATTGACCGTCAACAAAATGCCAGCTGTTGCCATTGCGTTGCCAGCTGCCAGCTTGCCAAGCATAACCTTGACGTTGCGCTTCCCAGTGGCCGCGTTGCCATTGCCATTGCCCGTTGACCCAAACGTGCCGGCCTTGAATCCACACTTGGCCATTCACCATTTGGCCAGCTTCGGCTTCAAACTCCGGTTGCGGGGGTTCCGAGTACACCATCGACCCGTTGCCCATGCGGCCAGTACCGGTTACGTAGCAACCGGCCGAAGCCATCATGAGCGCGATGCCGAGTAACGAACCAAAGCGAAAAATTGAGCGAGTGCGATTCATTCTAGTCTCCTAATGTGTGTGAGCGAACGGTAGTGCCCACTTTGACGGACGGTGCCCCGAAATCTTCAAGCAGTATTGCCAACCTGGCGAGTACTGTCAAACCGCTGGGCCGGCAACTCGGCCTGTGGCAGCGGTCACATGTGAGCAATCTTTACCGATAAGATACAGAACCTTAGCGGACAATCGGAACGTTGCACCGCGTCGGGTGCGACGTTGACGTCGCGATCGGACGCAAACTGCTAGCCATTTTGCCGAATTTAGCGCTAACCATATTGAGCGGTTACGGTGACAATCCTGGCATGAATGCACGCTTGGTCTCCACTGCCGCGCTGCTGACCGCAGCGCTGGTTATGACTGCTAGCTGTAAAAGCAAAACTACTGTAACCAACATTGATGCAAGCATCGTTGATGCGACGCCCGACGCGCCCCCCGATGCCGCCCCCGACGCGGCGTATGCACCGTTGTTGCGCAATCCGGTCGCACTGCCCGACGACGAACTCGGGCTCAAAGCGCTGCAAATTATCGGCGCAAACGTGCCAGGTCGTCGCAGCGAAAGTTGCGATAGCTGCCATTCGGTCGCGCGGCAAAAACTACGCTACTGGCGCACTATGAGTGATGATGCCGTCGCCAACTGCATCAAAGACCCAATGTTGCTGACCCAAGCATCGGCGCTGGCAACCATCGACTGTGTGCGGGCCGACCCGGCCGACCCAACCTCACAGTTCCGCCACGATCACCTCGGGATTTACACCGCGGCCGCGTCGTCGAAGTGGTTTGAATTTGCGTTTTGGCGCGCCTACAACGACGGCACCACCAGTTGGCAAGACAAGTTTGCCGAATGGAAAACCGAAGTGACGATGCCCAAACAAGGCAAAATCACTGCGTTGCCACTGTTGACCCAAGAAGACTTCGACATTGTTGCTGAGTACTTCGCGCGTGGCCTGCCCATGCTCGACGAAATTCTGCCAACCGAGCAGACTGGTCCAGACACCTGCACGCCTGGTATTTCGGCCGACGTTGCGACGGTCATGAACGACGTTGCCCTCACTGGCTGGCGCCAGATTCATAAAGACAACCAGCTCTCGATGCTGGGCTGCCAAGGCCAAACCGACCCACTCATGTGCTTGGGCACATACCCACTCGCCACCGACAATGTCGCCAACGCAAACTGGGACATCGCGGGCCTCGGTGCCATGCGCGTGCTCAAAGAACTTAACTACCGCACATCGTATTGGACGCGCGGCTCAGCTGATGGCCGGTTCTTCGGTACTGGCGGCGGCGCCGGAAGTGCGGGCAGCGTTGTCGATTTGCAAGTCGGCAACGTGATTCCGGTGGCAGCGCCTTATGACCCCGGTTTTTTCCCTGATAACCAAGCATGGATGTTCCAAACCACGGCGGCGGGCGGCCCACGGGTTTGTTCACAGAGCTTATTAACCGCCAACTCCCTCGCCAACCCGGTTAGCATCAACTTCTCCGAACCGGAGTGCGGCGCAACCAACGCCGGGCTGTACCAACACGTGGGCCGCGCGACGGAAACCGGCGGCGACTACTTCATCGTAAGCGGTTGTTGGCAAGGCGACCCAGCCAACGGCGTGCAACGCAACGACCCACTCACCACACGTGATCAGCGCTGCGAACTGGAATTTGATCCGTTAGTGTTTAACGGCACCACGTTTGTCGAAGGCACTCCGACGGTGATTCCAACACCGTTTGAAGGTGACACGGTTATTTCACCAAGTTCCAAACTAGTAGTGAGCCGGGTGGCTGGCCCGAGCGGCTCGCAGTTGGGCTACGTGCTACGCAAAGTGAACAAAACTGCGACCGCCAACGGCTACACCATTACCGCACCAGAAATTGCGCGATACTGCGTGGCCGGTGCCAAGCCTGCATTCTCGTACGATGATCGCTGGTTGATTTATCATCACTACATCGGTAATGCCGATGCCGTGTCGTTGGGCTTCACCGGCGCAGACGACCCAGGTTTTACACCATACAAAACCAAGGGCGCATCCAACATCTACGTCGTCGATTTGCGCACCGGCGTGCGAACCCGCATCACCAATATGCAGCCAGGCCAATACGCGCTGTTCCCACATTTTCGCGCCGATGGCTGGATCTACATGTTGGTCAAAGATCGCAATCGCAATGTTGAATCGATCATCGCTAGCCCGGCCGGCTTGATGCTTGAACAATAGCGGCGAGGCGGCGCGGTACGGACGCGGGCGTGGGCGTGGGCGCGCAACCGCGACGTACTAACCAGAAGTTGATTGTGGCGCAGAAGAAACGGGCAAGTCTATTGAACGTTCGCCCTGCGGCTGGCAGCGCAGGGCAGCGCACGGACAGGGGAACGGTCGGCTCACAGCGGCTCCGGAGGGGGCGACTCGGAGGTTGAACGGAGGCGCTGCGGCTGGCCGCGCGGCCGCGTAGGTTGGTGCTCGCGCGTTGCGTCATGCGCCGCCGTCGCGTCGCGGGTGGGTGGGGTATTTGATGGCGAGGGCGGGCTTTGCACGCGGTTTGCGAACGGCAGGCGGGCTCGGCGGATGAATGGGGAACTTGAATTGGCGATAGTTTCAAATTTGAATACGCTGGTTGGCACTAGGGGCGTGCATGGGTTTACGTCCGGGTTTCGGACTTCAATCTTTGATTGAAACATGAACACTTTTTTTCGTTTTGGTTTGACG